>JAGOBT010000145.1 GCA_017999135.1 Burkholderiaceae bacterium | reverse complement strand
GTACTCGTCGTTCAGGCGCTTGAAGTGGTCGACATCGACCATCAGCAGGGCCGCGTCTTCACCGTGGCGGCGGATGCGTGACCACTCACGGTCGGCCGCAGCCACGAAATGCTGCTGGGTGTAGGCGCCGGTCAATCCATCCCGCGCCGGGGCCTGGGCATCGGCCGGCGCGGCAGCGGCCTGCAGAGGCGGAGCGGCGTCTGCCGCGGGCACCGGGCGCAGCCGGGTGATGGTGGCCGGCGCCGCAGGCGCGGCCGCCTTGGTCGTTGGCTTGGGCAGGGCCGGCGCCACGATGCGGATGGCGGCCCAGCCGGCCAGCGGCACCAGCACCGCCGCCACCGCAGCGCCCACCAGGGCCGGCAGGGCCGCCGCCCCACCTGCGGGCAGGCTGGCAGCCAGGCTCTCGCCCAGCCCATGACCCAGCATCGCCCCCAGCCCCACGGCACCCACGCCGGCCAACGCCAGGCTGATGACACGGCGGCGCTGCATCGCCTGGGCAGCGGAGGGGGCGGCAGGCGCAACGGGCGGGATGTCGGGCGTCATGGCGGGCACGATGGTTTGGATCGATTCAAACACAAAGCCCGCCGGCGCGGGGGCCCCGAGGCGGGTGCCAGGATGGAGGGTGAGGGACGACTGCGCACTTTCCGCTGGCCCGGTGGGACTTGCCCGAGGTCAAGGCGCAGGGCCCGCCGCTGCGCAAGACTGGCACGCACACCACGACACAGCCGGAGACCGCCATGCCCACGCCCCGCGTGATCGACCACCTTGCCGACGCCGTGGATGCGGTGCTGGCGGCCGTGCCCGGCGACATCGTGCTGGGCATCCCGCTGGCCATCGGCAAGCCCAACGCCTTCGTCAATGCGCTGTACCGCCGCATCGCCGCCGACCCCGGCCGCCGGCTGACCATCGTCACCGCGCTCAGCCTGGAAAAGCCCGTCGGCAAGAGCGACCTGGAGCGCCACTTCCTGGAGCCGCTCGTGGAGCGGGTGTTCGGCGACTACCCCGACCTGGACTATGTGAAGGCGCTGCGCGGCCCTGGCCTGCCGCCCAACATCGACGTGCGCGAGTTCTTCCTGAAGACCGGCGACTACCTGCAGAACGCGGTGGCCCAGCAGGGCTACATCTCCACCAACTACACCTTCGTGGCGCGCGACATGCTGCTGCAGGGCATGAACGTGATCGCCCAGGCCGTCGCCGAGCAGGGCACGGGCGACGCCTGGCAACTGTCGGTCAGCAGCAACCCCGATGTGGTGTTCGAACTGGTGGAACGCTTTGCCGCCGAAGGGGTGCCGCTGCTGAAGGTGGGCGTGGTGAACCGGCAGATGCCGTTCATGCCCAACGGCGCGGCGGTGGCACCGGGCTTCTTCGACATCGTGGTGACCGACCCAGCGGCCAGCCACCGCCTGTTCGGCCCGCCCAACGGCAAGGTGAGCACGGCCGACTACGCCATCGGCCTGCATGCCAGCAGCCTGGTGGCCGACGGCGGCACGCTGCAGATCGGCATCGGATCGCTGGGCGACGCCATCGCCCAGGCGCTGATCGTGCGGGACCGCCACGGCACCGAGTACCACAGCATCCTGCAGAGCCTGTGCCCCGACGGCCTGGACGGCGCCCTGCCGCGCCAGACCGGCCGCTTTGAGCGGGGGCTGTACGGCTGCTCGGAGATGTTCGTCAACGGCTTCCTGCAGCTGATCGAGGCTGGCATCGTGCGGCGCGAGGTGTTTGCCGACGCCACGCTGCAGCGGCTGCTGAACAGCGGCGCCATTGCCGACGAGACGGTGACGCCGGCCACGCTGGTGGCGCTGCGGGGGGCGGGCCGCATCCAGTCGCCGCTGCGCGCGGCCGATGTCGACTTCCTGCTGCACTTCGGCGTGCTGCGCCCCGGCGTGGGCTTGGACGGCCAGCACCTGGTGCTGGGCGCCCACCGCTGCAGCACCGACCTGGATGACCCGGCGTCGTTCAACACGCTGTGCCAGCACCTGCTGGGCGCGCGGCTGACGCACGGCATCGTGATGACCGGCGGCTTCTTCCTGGGGCCGAACGCCTTCTACGAGCGGCTGCGCAGCATGCCGCCGCAAGAACTGGCGCGCATCGACATGACGCGCATCGACGTGATCAACCAGCTGTACGGCGGCCACCCGGGCGACGCCGAGCTGAAGCGGGCGCAGCGCTGCAAGGCGCGCTTCATGAACACCACGATGAAGGTGACGCTGCTGGGCGCCGCGGCCAGTGACGCGCTGGAAAGCGGCCAGGTGGTCAGCGGCGTGGGCGGGCAGTACAACTTCGTGGCGATGGCGCATGCGCTGCCCGATGCACGCTCGATCCTGATGCTGCGGGCCACGCACGACAACGCCGACGGCCTGCACAGCAGCATCGTGTGGAACTACGGGCACGTCACCATTCCGCGGCACCTGCGCGACATCGTCATCACCGAATACGGCGTGGCCGACCTGCGGGGCCAGGTCGACAGCGAGGTGGTCAAGCGCCTGATCGCGATCGCCGACAGCCGCTTCCAGGATGGCCTGGTGCGCGAGGCCCAGGCCCACGGCAAGCTGCCCGCCGACTGGACCCTGCCCGAGCGCTACCGCCACAACCTGCCGGCGGCGCTGGACGACAAACTGCACCCGTGGAGCCAGGCGGGCATGCTGCCGGCCTTCCCGTTCGGCACCGATTTGACAGCTGACGAACTGCACATCGTCACCGCGCTCAAGCGCCTGAAGCGCGCCACCCAGCACCCGGTGGACCTGGTGACGTTGGCGGTCAAGAGCCTGTGGGACGGCAAGGAAGCGCCGCCTGCCTACCTGCAGCGCCTGGGGCTGGACGAGGCCACCAGCTTCAAGGCGATGTTCATCCGCAAGCTGTTTGCCGGGAACTTGTGAAATGTAGGGACAGATGGGGACGGCATTTGCCAAGCGAACGCCGCGGAACCGGCTCTGCCGGGCCGCTGGCGTCCCTTGCAGGGCGCGCCGGGCCGCGGCCCGGCCCTTCGCCAGCCATGCCAGATCCACTGGACCTGGCATGCGCGGGCTCAGCCCCCCTGAGGGGGCGCGCGAAGCGCGTAGGGGGGTGGGCCAAGTCAGCGCCGCCGCTGCTGCCACACCATGGCCAGGCCGGCCACCACCAGGCACACCATGCCCGCCTGCGCCAGCAGGTTGGGCACATCGCCCCAGAACACCCAGCCCAGCAGCAGCGCCCACAGCAGGCCCACGTAGCGGAACGGCGCCACCACCGACAGCTCGGCATGGCGGGTGGCGGCGATGACGGCAAAGTAGCCTGTCGACAGGAAGACCGACGCCAGCGCCAGCAGGCCCACATCACGCCAGGCCATGGGCACCACGCCCTGCACCATCAGCACCGCGCCGGCCAGCAGCCACACCGTGGCGGCCGTGGCCAGCGTGACCAGGATCGACGGCAGCGCCGGCGGCAGCCCGCGCGCCAGCAGGTCGCGCACCGAATACAGCAGCGTGGCCAGCACCGCCAGCCAGGCGTACAGGTTGAACTGCCCAGGCTGCGGCTGCACCACCAGCAGCACGCCGCCAAAGCCCAGGCCGATGGCCAGCCAGCGGCCCAGGTGCACCGCCTCGCCCAGCACCAGCCGGGCCAGCAGCGCCACCAGCAGCGGCGACGACAGGTTGATGGCCGTCACGTTGGCCAGCGGCAGATGGAACAGCGCCGCCAGGTACATGAAGGTGGCCACGCCCTCGCAGCCGGCGCGTGCCAGCACGCCGCGGTGCCACAGGCTGCGCACCTGGCCCAGCACGCCCATGTGCCGCGCCACCAGCAGGATCAGCGCGATGGCAACCACCCCGCGCACCACGATCAGCTGGGCCGCCGGCACCCGCGCGCCCACCGCCTTGACCAGCGCATCGTTGGCCATGAAGGCGGTCATCGCCAGCACCATCCACAGGATGCCCTGGCGGTTCAGGCGGTGGGTGTCGGCCACCGGCCGGCCGTGCCCGCTAGTCACCGGCCGCCGCAGTGGCGGCCGCATGCTGGGCCAGCACCTGCTGGCCATGGGCCAGGCCCTGGGCCACGATGCTGTCGAAGCGGTGCCACTGCAGCATGCCCACCTTGTGCAGCGGCGGGTTGAAGTACAGGTCGGTCAGCTGCCGCGCCTGGCGCTGGCGCGAGCTGCTGTAGAGGATGGTCACGTTCATCAGGTAGGCCACCAGCGACGGCAGGCGGTAGAGCCGCTTGCGCCGCCCGCGCAGCCGGTCGCGCAGC
This sequence comes from Burkholderiaceae bacterium, assembly GCA_017999135.1. Classification (GTDB taxonomy): domain Bacteria; phylum Pseudomonadota; class Gammaproteobacteria; order Burkholderiales; family Burkholderiaceae_C; genus Pseudaquabacterium. Next base: position 3,257 of record JAGOBT010000145.1, on the reverse strand, counting down.
AGCGCCCAGGTGCCGGGCACCTCCTGCAGGTCGATCTTGCGCGGGGCGTTCTGGCTCAGGTCGACGCCGATGACCTGGCCCACGCCGCGCAGGCCGCGCATCACGTCGACCGGAAAGTTGTTGAAGGTGCCACCGTCGCACAGCAGGTCGCCGTCGTGCAACACCGGTGGCAGCGCGCCGGGGATGGCCATGCTGGCCAGCATGGCCTGCATCAGCGGTCCGCGGGTGATGACCTGCTCGCGCGCCTGGCTGTAGTTGCTGGCCACGCAGTAGCAGGTCTTCCACAGGTCTTCGGTGTCGATGGCATCGCCGGCCAGCGCCACCAGCGCGGTGCGCACGATGCGGCGCAGACGCCGCCCGGCGATCAGCGACACCAGCGGCAGCCAGTTGAAATCACCCGTGGGGTTGCCGCCGAAGGCGGTGCGGGCCACGGCCAGGGTCTCGTCCAGCGGGCGGTCGAGTGCGGTGAGGGTGGCCATCACCGCGCCGATGCTGGTGCCGCCCACCACGTCCACCTCGATGCCCTGGGCCTGCAGCGCCTGCAGGATGCCCAGGTGCGCCAGGCCGCGGGCGCCGCCGCCGGCCAGCACCAGGCCCACGCCGGTGCGGGCCTGCAGGCGCGCCAGGCGGGCCATGTCACGGTCGAGCGTGGGGCGGATGTGCAGATGGCCGGTGACGGGCCGGCGGTCGAGCCAGCGGCGGGTGTGCTGCGGGCTGCGGCGGTCGGCCGGGTGCAGCAGCACCAGGGTCTGCGCGGCTTCGCTGCGGCGGGTGGCCGCCCCGGCCGCTGCCGCGTCGGTGGGCACCAGGAAGCGGGTCTCGCTGTCGTGCAGCTGCACCGGCGCGTCGGCGTCGGCCAGCAGCAGCAGTTCGTCGGCATGGCGGGTGCAGCGCTGTGTCCAGGGCGTGGCCTGGTCGTCGGCCAGCAGCAGCAGGAAGTCGTGCGCGGCCTCCAGGGTGTCGATCTGCGCGCCGATGCGGCGTTCGACCTCGCCGGCGCCGTCGTCACGCTGCCGGGCCAGGCCAGGCTGCTGCAGGGCCTGGTCGAGCTGCGCGGCATCCACCACGCACACCCTGGCCGGCTGGCCGTCGGCACCCCGCGCCTGCAGCGCCAGCTGCGCCGCCAGGCGCTGCGCCAGCGCGGGCAGGTCGACGCCGGCCGTGATCGGCAGCAGCGCCAGCACCACCGGCCGCGCCAGATCGGCCCGCGCCGGTTGCGGCTGCATGCGGTGGATCAGCTGGCGGGTCATCAGCAGCGACAGCCGCGGGCTGGCCGCCAGCAGCTGGTGGAAGGCCGCCTTGCCCAGCCGCACCAGCACCGAATCGCGCACCGCCACCACCGTGGCCGTGCGCGGCTGGTCGGTGTAGAGGCTCATCTCGCCGATGATCTGGCCGCGCGCCATCTCGCGCACCGGGCGCTCGTGGCCGTCGTCGCCGCGCACATAGGCGCGCAGCCGGCCGCTGAGGGTGAGGTACATCGCGTCGCCCGGTTCACCCTGTTGCATCAGGGTGTGGCCGCCGGGCACGGTCAGCCAGTCGAGACTCTGCGTCAGCAGCGCCAGGGCATCTGGCTCGAGCGGGCCCAGCAGGGCATGGAGATGGCGGTCAAGCAGTTCGTTCTGAAGGCGCGGTTGCATGGGACGGAAGTGGGGCTGGTGAAAACCGGGCTGGCTGGTGCCGCCGATTGGAACCGTTTCAGGGCCGCTTGACTGCCGGGACTGCCACGGGGGCCACCGGCGGCGGGCGGCGCGTCAGCCAGATCAGCGCGATCAGGCCGAGAAACAGCCAGGCCGACACCAGGAAGATGTCGTCGGCGGCGCGGGTGTGGGCCTGCTGGTCGATCAGCCGGGTCAGCTGGGCCAGCGCGGCCGGCTCGCTCAGGCCGCCGGCCTGCAGCGTGGCCAGTGCGCTGGACAGCGCGGCGCTGCCCGGCTGCAGGGTCTCCACCAGGTGGGCATGGTGCATGACGGCGCGCGATTCCCAGACCGTGGTGGACACCGACGCGCCCACGGCACCGGAAGCGATGCGCACGAAGGTGGACAGCCCCGCCGCCGCCGGCAGCCGCGCCTGCGGAATGCCGGCCAGGCTGAGGGTGGTGAGCGGGATGAAGTAGAACGCCAGACCGGCGCCCTGCAGCAGGGTGGGCACCATGATGGTGGCGATGTCGGTCTGGGGCGTGAAGCCCGAGCGCATCCACATCACCACGGCAAAGACCACGAAGCCGGCGGTGGTCATCCAGCGCGGGTCCCACTGCGCCACCTTGCGGCCCGCCAGCGGCGACAGCAGGATGGCCAGCACCCCCACGGGCGCGAGCGCCATCCCGGCCTGGGTGGCGGTGTAGCCCATCCACTGCTGCAGCCACAACGGCAACAGCACCACGTTGCCCAGGAACAGGCCGTAGCCGATGCCGGTGACCAGCACGCCGACGCAGAAGTTGCGCTGGCTGAACAGCCGCAGGTCGACCACGGGATGGGCGTCGGTCAGCTCCCAGGCGATGAACACGGCCAGGCCGACCACGGCCACCACGCCCAGCACGACGATCTCGGTGCTCTCGAACCAGTCGGCCTCGGGGCCCAGGTCCAGCACCAGCTGCATGGCGCCCACGCCCAGCACCAGCAGGGCCAGGCCGATGGTGTCGATTGGCAGGCGGCGGGTGGGGGTCTCGCGGGTGCGGTACAGGCTCCAGCCCACGGCAGCCGCCAGCAGACCCACCGGCAGGTTGATGAAGAAGATCCAGGGCCAGCTGAGGTTGTCGGTCAGCCAGCCGCCCAGCAGCGGGCCCACCACCGGCGCCACCAGCGTGGTCATGCCCCAGAAGGCCAGCGCCCGGCCGGCCTGGGCGCGCGGGTAGGTGGCCATCAGCAGCGTCTGCGACAGCGGCATCAGCGGGCCGGCCACCAGGCCCTGCAGCACGCGCGCGGCCACCAGCATCTCCAGCGACGTGGCCAGGCCACACAGCATGGACGCCAGCACGAACAGCAGCACGCTGCTCGTCCACAGCCGCACGGCGCCGAAGCGCTGGGTGAGCCAGCCGGTCAGCGGCACGGCGATGGCGTTGGACACGCCGAAGCTGGTGATCACCCAGGTGGCCTGCGACGGGCTGGCGCCCAGATCGCCGGCGATGGCCGGAATCGACACATTGGCGATCGACGAATCCAGCACGCACATGAAGGTGGCCAGCGACAGCGCCACCGTGCCCAGCACCCGCGCGCTGCCCTCCAGCGGCGGGTGCTCCACCGGGGCCGACGGGCCGGCCA
>JAGOBT010000144.1 GCA_017999135.1 Burkholderiaceae bacterium | reverse complement strand
TTCGCCCGCATCAGGTCGCCAATGGTCAGCAGGCCCACCAGCCGGTCGTCGGCCCCGAGCACCGCCACCGACGTGATGCGGTGCTGCTCCATCAGCTCGGCGCCGGCCACGGCCAACGCGTCGGCGGCCACCGTCTTGGGGCGCGGGTGCATCACCGCGCCGGCCGCCAGCGTGCGCAGGTCGGCGCCGCGCTCCACCTGGCGGCGCAGGTCGCCGTCGGTGAAGATGCCCAACAGCCGGCTGTCGGCATCGACCACCAGGGCCGCGCCCAGGCCCTTGGCCGACATGGTGCGCATCATGTCGATCACCGGGGTGGCGGGCTGCACCAGCGGCAGGGCGTCGCCCTGCACCATCAGGTCGGACACCAGCACCAGCAGCTTGCGGCCCAGCGCGCCGCCGGGGTGCGAGCGGGCGAAATCCTCCGCCTTGAAGCCGCGGGCATCGAGCAGGGCCACGGCCAGCGCATCGCCCAGCGCCATCTGCGCGGTGGTGCTGGCGGTGGGCGCCAGGTTCAGCGGGCAGGCTTCCTGGTCGACGGCGCTGCTGAGCACATGGTCGGCGTGGCGGGCCAGGGTGGAATCGGGCTTGCCGGTCATCGCCACCAGCGTGGTACCCAGGCGGCGCAGCGCGGGCAGCACGGCGGCCAGTTCGTCGCTTTCACCGCTGTTGGAAATCGCCAGCACCACGTCACCCGGCTGCACCATGCCCAGGTCGCCATGGCTGGCCTCGGCCGGGTGCACGAAGAACGCCGGCGTGCCGGTGGACGCCAGGGTGGCCGCGATCTTGCGTCCCACATGGCCGCTCTTGCCCATGCCCATCACGATGACGCGGCCGCGGCAGCCCAGCATGGCGGCCACTGCCGCGGGGAACCCGTCGCCCTGGCGCGCGGCCAGGCCCAGCAGCGCGCGGGCCTCGATCTCGAAGGTCTGCGCGGCCAGTTGCAGCGCGCGCCGCGCCGGGGCGTGGGTGGATGGGGAGGGTGGAGGGCTCACGAGGATCCAGCGCGCCAGGGGATGCGGCCAGGGGCTGGCTTAGGATGAAGGACTGTGAAATTGATTCTAGGCGCCCACCCAGGACGGCATGGCCACCACCCTTGAACTCGTCTTGCTGTACCTCGTGGCCGCGGTGCTGGGTGTGGTGGGGTGCCGGCTGCTGAAGCTGCCACCGATGCTGGGTTACCTGGCCGTGGGCGTGCTGATCGGCCCCAACGCACTGGCGCTGGCCAAGGACACCGCCGGCGTGAAGTACCTGGCCGAGTTCGGCGTGGTGTTCCTGATGTTCGTGATCGGGCTGGAATTCAACCTGCCCAAGCTGCGCAGCATGCGCACGCTGGTGTTCGGGCTGGGGCTGTCACAAGTGGTGCTCACCGTGCTGGGCGCGCTGGCGGGCAACCTGCTGCTGACGTTGATCTACGCATGGGTGGGCGTGCAGTGGCAGCTGGGCTGGCAGGGCGCCATCGTGCTGGGCTCGGCCATGGCGATGTCGTCGACCGCCATCGTCGTCAAGTTGATGGCCGAGCGGCTGGAGATGGAAAGCGAGCACGGCCGCCGGGTGATGGGCGTGCTGCTGTTCCAGGACCTGGCCGTGGTGCCGCTGCTGGTGCTGATCCCGGCCCTGGGCAGCAGCGGCGAGGACATGGCCTGGGCCCTGGGCCTGGCGCTGCTGAAGGCCACGGTGCTGCTGACGCTGCTGCTGGTGGGCGGCCAACGGGTGATGCGCTGGTGGCTCACCCTGGTGGCGCGGCGCAAGAGCGAAGAGCTCTTCGTGCTGAACCTGCTGCTGATCACCCTGGGCCTGGCCTGGCTGACCGAGCATGCCGGGCTGAGCCTGGCGCTGGGCGCGTTCGTCGCCGGCATGCTGGTGGCCGAGACCGAGTTCAAGCACCAGGTGGAGACCGACATCCGGCCGTTCCACGACGTGCTGCTGGGGCTGTTCTTCATCACCATCGGCATGAAGCTGGACTGGCGGCCGGTGATCGACCAGTGGGGGCTGGTGCTGCTGCTGAGCATCGGCCCGCTGGCGATCAAGGGCACGCTGGTGGCGGTGCTGGCCTGGCTGTTCCGCGCATCGCCGGGGGTGGCCATCCGCACCGGGCTGTATCTGGCGCAGGCGGGTGAATTCGGCTTCGTGCTGCTGACGCTGGGCGCCGAGCGCGGCCTGGTCGATGCGCAGTGGGTCAGCCCGGTGCTGGCCTGCATGGTGCTGTCGATGCTGGCCGCGCCGTTCATCGTGATGCACAGCAACTGGGTGGTGATGAAGCTGTCGGCCAGTGAATGGCTGATGCAGTCGGTGCAGCTGACCACCATCGCCAAGAAGGCCATCAAGACCGAGGCGCACGTGATCATCGCCGGCTACGGCCGCAGCGGGCAGAACCTGGCGCGCCTGCTGACGCAGGAGGCCATCCCGTACATGGCGCTGGACCTGGACCCCGACCGGGTGCGCCAGGCCGCGGCCGCCGGCCAGAGCGTGGTGTTTGGCGACGCGGCGCGCCTGCCCAGCCTGATGGCCGCTGGCCTGGCGCGCGCCAGCGCGGTGGTGGTCAGCTACCACGACACGCCGTCGGCGCTGAAGATCCTGCAGCTGGTGCGCGAGCACGCGCCCAAGGTGCCGGTGATCGTGCGCACCATCGACGACACCGACCTGGAGCGCCTGCGCGACGCCGGCGCCACCGAGGTGGTGCCCGAGGCCATCGAGGGCAGCCTGATGCTGGCCGCCCAGGCGCTGGCGCTGGTGGGCGTGCCGATGCAGCGGGTGATCCGCATCACGCGGGATGCGCGCGACAAGCGCTACCACCTGCTGCGCGGCTACTTCCACGGCGCCGACGACGACACCGCCGACGACCGCAACCAGGCCCGGCTGAACACCGTGCCGCTGCCGGTGGCTGCCGCCTGCGTGGGCCAGCCGCTGGGCGACCAGGCGCTGCATGCCATCGGCGTGCAGGTGGTCAGCGTGCGGCAGGCCAGCGGGCGGGTGGTGGACGCGCACGACCGGCTGGTGCTGTCTGCGGGCGACACGCTGGTGCTGTCGGGCCTGCCCGAGCCGCTGTCACTGGCCGAAGCCAAGCTGCTGAAAGGATGACCATGGCCCCGACCCCCACCGCGCCGCTGGCGCTGCACACCGACTACATCCGCGACCACATCCGCACCGTGCCCGACTGGCCGGCGCCGGGCGTGCAGTTCCGCGACATCACGCCGCTGCTGCAGAACCCGAAGGTGTTCCGGGTGCTGATCGACGAGTTCGTGCACCGCTACTTCGACGTGCGGCCCGACGCCATCGCCGGGCTGGACGCGCGCGGCTTCATCATCGGATCGGTGCTGGCCTACGAGCTGAACGTGGGCTTCGTGCCGATCCGCAAGAAGGGCAAGCTGCCCTTCACCACCGTGGCCGAGAGCTATGAGCTGGAGTACGGCAGCGCCACGGTGGAGCTGCACACCGACGCGGTGAAGCCCGGCGACCGGGTGGTGCTGATCGACGACCTGATCGCCACCGGCGGCACCATGATGGCCGGCAAGCGGCTGCTGGAGAAGCTGGGTGCCACCGTGATCGAAGGCGCGGCCATCGTCGACCTGCCCGAGCTGGGTGGGTCGGCCCGGCTGCGCGAATCGGGGTTGCCGCTGTTCACGCTGGTGGGCTTTGCCGGGCATTGACTAGCCGGCCGGGCCACCCAGGCGCAGGCCGCGCTGTTGCCGCACCACGGCCACCGCGCAGGCGATGGCCAGCGGATACACCGCGAAGGCCCACAGGTTGAGATCGCTGCCAGTGGCCCGCGGCAGAAACAGCGACGTGTCCCAGAAGCCATGCAGGAACATCGGCAGCAGCAGCGTGCCCGACAGGCGCCGCGCGGCATACAGCAGCGATCCGAACAGGAAGGTCATCACCAGCTGCCCCAGCACGCCGAGCAGCGGTTCGCCGAACAGCACATTGGGCATGTGCAGCGCCGAGAACATCAGCGTCGAGACCAGCCACACCTTCTCTTCGCTGTGGCGCGCGCGCAGGCCCACCAGCAGGGCGCCGCGGGTGGCCATTTCCTCGCCAAAGCCCACGCCGATGCCGCCCAGCACACACCACAGCACCAGCTCGGGCGTGGCGCCCTCGCGGCGCATCAGCAGGAACGCGCTGGCCGAGATGCAGAACATGCACAGCGGCCCCAGCCAGGCCCAGCGCGGGCCGCTGCGCTGGGGGTCGAACAGGGTGATGCGCCACCAGCCGAACACCGTGAGCATGACCACCAGGAAGGCGCTGCCGATCAGCGTGGGCAGGGCGTAGTGCAGCTTGGCGCTCTCGGCCGTCTGGCCGATCGTCATGTAGTCGACGTCGTTGACGACCCAGGTGGTGAAGAACAGCGCCAGGTAGCCGGCGTAGAGCACCAGCGCGGCCGCGACCGAAGGCGCCACGCGTGGTGCGGCGGGCTGGGGCTGGTGGGCGGTGGACATCGTGGCGGCGGGTGTTGGGGGGTCACTTCAATGCAGAACATGAGAAGTCCGCGTAAGTACCTATCAAGGCTGCACTTCTGCAATCTCGGTGCTCAGCTTGGACCCAAACTTGGACCCACCGAGGCTACTCGACCTTTCCGAGCGGGTGGACAGTGCAATCATTGCACTGCCGACGGGCACGACCCGAACCGCAGGGTCTAGCGCAGCACCCGATCGTTTTCAAAGCCGAGCTGCTTCACCAACAGCGCCAGGGCACCGCGCACGTCGGGATTGTCGGCCGCAGACACCTCCGCCGCCGGCACACCCATCGCCCGCATCAAGTCACCCTGCCGCCCCAGCGCTACCTCGCCGTAGCTTGCGAACGTGGTCAGCACACCATCGTGCCCCAGGTTCTGGCTCCATGACTTGAACTCTTCGGGCGTGCGGCACACCTGCTGGCCCAGCAGAACAAGGGTCTTCCGCAGGCTGTGCGGGTTGTAGTACGGCAGCCCGGCCGCCTCAAAGGCGCGCTTGAAGATCACGCGGATCGGCCCGGCCGTGCCCCAGCCAGCGCGATCCAGACCGACCGCCTGAAACTGCAGGTCGGCGCCCGGCGCGACTCGCGTGGCCGGAAACAGGGGGTCGTCATTGCCCCACAGCCGCACCTCGCGCAGGTGGCGAACCCACTCGTCGAAGATCGCCCGCACGTCCGCGCCAACCGGGAAGAAGAAGGTCGTGAAGGTCTTGCTGAACTTGGTCTTCACCGTGCGTGCGTCCTGGAACACGCTGCCGGCCTTCAGGTCCACATGGCCGAGGCGCATCGAGGCCAGCGCCGAATCACGCGCGCCGGTCAGCAGGGCGAAGGCCATCAACGCACGGTCGCGCTGCTCCAGCTCAGTCGCCGCCGGCATCGTGCGGATGACGTGCAGCACTTGCTCCAGCGTGGGCACGCGCGGTGGCCGGCGGGCGGTGGCGATGCGGGTGTCCTTGTCCGAGAAGTTCAGGTACTCCGCATCCGCCCATTGGATCTTGGACCGGTAGCCCGGCTGCATGGCCAGCCACTGGAAGAACCGCTTCAGGTGCGCCAGCGTCGCAAGCTGGGTGGCTTTGCTGAGCTTCTCGCCGGTGGCGCGGCTGTCGCGGTCGGCCAAGTGGCGCTTGAAGGCGGTGGCCTGCTCCTTGCGGAACGTGCGGAAGTCCTTGTGCTGGGTGTCGGCCTCGAAGCGCGCCAGGGCCTGCGCCACCGCGTCCACGGTGTCGATGCTGTGACCCTTCGCCTCCTTGAGGAAGACGAAGTATTCGCGCTTGATGCGCTCATTGGCGGGGTGGTACTTGGGCACGGTGTCAGCCCTCCTTCTTGAAGTCACGGTTCACGATGGGTGTCGGGCACTCGTCTATGTGCTCGCCAGCCTGCGTGGTCGTGACGGCCAGATTGCCCGCCGCGGCGGTCAGCTTGGCCAGGCTGACGCGCCGGCACATGCGCGTCGAGCAGGCGCCGCAAAGCCCGTTCAGCGTGCCCTGAGTGGGTGTCAGCGGGCGGTAGACCACCTGGCCGTCAGCCGGCACTCGCGGCACTCGGCAGCGCAGGCAGAACATCTGGCCCGGCGCGCACGGCTGCTTGCGGGCATCGCGGCGCTTGCGCAGGAACTCGGCCAGGTCAGCACCCTGCACCAGCAACGGCCGCTGCTTGTCGATCACCGGCAGGCCGCGCTTGATCCACTCGCGCACCGTGTGGCGGTGGATGCCGAACAGGCGCGCGATGTCGTCCACGGAGTAGCTGATGTACCGCTTCGCAAGCTGCGGGTTCGGCGGCGACGACGGCACCGGCTACTCCGCCGCGCCGATGCCGCCGGCCGCCTTCGAGCGCGCGGCTTCGAGGCGGCACACCAGGCCACGCACCTGCTCGTCGGTGTGGCCGGCGATGCGCGCGGCGTTCAGCGCGTCCACCTCGTCGGCGGGCCAGGCCACCGCGCGGCCGCCCAGGTTCACCGGGTGGGTCCACAGGCCCTGGCTGATGCGCAGGTACACCGTGCTGCGGCTCAGGCCGCTGCGGGCCTTGACGGCGGGAAGTCTCAGGAGCGTGTTGGGCATCGTGGCACCTCGTTGGTCGATGGGTGCCATTGAGCCGGTGAAGGGGGGCTTCCTCGCAAGCCTTCCCCTTCCTCGCCAGCGCCAAGCCTTTGTCAGCGCTTGCGTTTTCCTGGCCCGGCATCCGAGCTTCGAGGAAGAGCCAGGCTCATGGCAGTGAAGGCGTCGGGCGCCTTCAGGCGATCCAGGATTTGCCCGATGCGGCGCCCCGAGCAACCCAGGTCAGCCGCGATCTGCTTGCGCCACGCCGAGACCCCCGCCTTCTTGAGTGTCAGTTTGCGCTGCTGGACACGGCGCGCCCGTTGGTCTGGACCAAGGCCCGCCCAATCTGGCGCCCAGTCGGGCGCAACGGTGGGCTCTCCCTGTTCCCCCGGCGCGTTTTCATCGCGAACGACCTCGTCCGACAACCGCTCCGATACCGGCTCAATGCCGAAGTCTTCCCGCTCGATCAGCTCCACGTCCGCCAGGAAGAAGAGCGTCCGCGCCAGGTCCGGCGCGCCATCGCCATCATTCCCGGTCTGGGTGAGACCCGCCACGGGGTGCAGCTCATCCAGCCGTGACTCCCGCAGCTTGGCCAGGATGAATGCTCGGACCGACAAGCCCGGCTGGTCGGCCCAGCGCTGCAGCAACGCGCGCCCCGTGATGAAGCGCTGGGCCGGCTGGAACCGATCCAGTTCCGCCGCGGAGTACCACGTGCCCATCAGCGGCCCGAGGTAGTCATCCACCGGGTGGTTGAACGGCAATGCGGCATAGCTGAACCGTGGTGGGGGCGACAGTTCGTTGGCGTGGAGGTAGGCCGCCAGCCCGCCCGTGTCGCCCATGAAGACCCAGGCCGCCAGTTCATCCGCGGTTGCCCCGAGGCGGCTGCTCAGCAGCTTCAGCGCGCGTGGAAACGGCAGGTACGGGCCGGCCGGCATGGGTTCTGCGGGCAGATGGGAACCGGCCGGCAATGTCCTCCGTCCGCTGCGCTTGCGGTAGCGAGCAGCGTCGGCT
>JAGOBT010000143.1 GCA_017999135.1 Burkholderiaceae bacterium | reverse complement strand
CCGTTGACATTGAGCAGTTCATCGGGGATGCCCAGCTTGTCGCGGCAGTACAGCACCTGGCAGGCGAAGGCCTCGTTCAGCTCCCACAGGCCGATGTCGGACACCTTCAGCCCGGCGCGCTGCAGCAGCCGCGGCACGGCGAAGACCGGGCCGATGCCCATCTCGTCGGGCTCGCAGCCGGCCACCGCGAAGCCGCGGAAGATGCCCAGCGGCTGGATGCCCAGTTGCTCGGCGCGCTGGCCGTTCATCACCACCACCGCGCTGGCGCCATCGGAGAACTGGCTGGCGTTGCCGGCCGTGACGATGCCGCCGGGCAGGGCCGAGCGCAGGCCGCTCACCGCTTCGAGCGTGGTGTCGCCGCGGATGCCCTCGTCGCTGTCGATGGTGACTTCCTTGCGTGTGAGGCGGCCGCTGGCCTTGTCGACCACGCCCATCACCGTGGTCATCGGCACGATCTCGTCCTTGAACTTGCCGGCCTGCTGGGCGGCAAAGGCGCGCTGCTGGCTGCGCACGCCGTATTCGTCCTGCGCCAGCTTCGGGATGTTGTAGCGCTGGATCACCTGCTCGGCCGTCTGCAGCATGTTCCAGTACAGCGTGGGCTTGTGCTCCATCAGCCACGGGTCCACCCGCATGTGCTTGTTGGCCTCGTTCTGCACGCAGCTGATGGACTCGACGCCGCCGGCCACGATGGCCGGGCAACCTTCGGTCAGCACCCGCTGGGCGGCCAGGGCGATGCTCTGCAGGCCCGACGAGCAGAAGCGGTTGATGGTGAGGCCGGCGGTGGTGACCGGCAGGCCGGCACGCAGGGCGATGGCGCGGGCGATGTTGCCGCCGGTGGTGCCTTCACCGAAGGTGCCGCCCATGATGCAGTCTTCGATCTCGCCGGGGTCGATGCCGGCGCGGGCCACGGCATGCTGCACTGCATGGCCGCCCAGGGTGGCGCCGTAGGTCATGTTGAAGGCGCCCTTCCAGCTCTTGGCCAGGCCGGTGCGCGCGGTGGAGACGATGACAGCGTCGGTCATGGTGTGCTTTCTGTGGATCAGTTGAACGTCTTGCCGTCGCCGGCCAGGCGCACCAGCAGCGGCGCCGGCTGCCACGACTTGTCGGCGCCGGGCTCGGCCGCGAAGCGGCGCAGCGCGCGCACCACGTTGGCCAGGCCCACGGTGTCGGCGTAGAGCATCGGGCCGCCGCGGTGCAGCGGGAAGCCGTAGCCGTTGAGGTAGACGATGTCGATGTCCGACGCGCGGGCGGCGATGCCTTCTTCCAGGATGCGCGCGCCTTCATTGACCAGGGCGAAGATGCAGCGCTCGACCACCTCGTCATCGCTGATCTTGCGCGGCACGATGCCCTTGGACGCGCGGAACTCGGCGATCAGCTGCTCGGTCACCGGGTCGGGGATGGGATCGCGCTTGCCCGCCTCGTAGCGGTAGTAGCCGGCGCCGGTCTTCTGGCCGAAGCGGCCGGCTTCGGCCAGCTTGTCGGCCACGCTGGGATCCAGCGGCACGCCGGCCTCGGCGGCCTTGCGCTTGCGCGTGGCCCAGCCGATGTCCAGGCCGGCCAGGTCACCCATGCGGAACGGGCCCATGGCCATGCCGTAGCCCTGCAGCGCGCCGTCGATCTGCTGGGGCAGGGCGCCCGCGTTCAGCAGGCCCTGGGCCGCCGCGCCATAGCGCGCCAGCATGCGGTTGCCGATGAAACCGTCGCACACGCCCGAGACCACGGCGATCTTCTTGATCGTCTTGGCCACCGCCATGCTGGTGGCCAGCACGTCGGGCGCCGTCTTCGCGCCGCGCACCACTTCCAGCAGGCGCATCACATTGGCCGGGCTGAAGAAGTGCAGGCCCACCACGTCCTGCGGGCGCCGGGTGAAGCCGGCGATGGTGTCGACGTTGAGGTAGCTGGTGTTGCTGGCCAGGATGGCACCGGGCTTGCAGACGGTGTCCAGCGTCTCGAACACCGTCTTCTTGACGTCCATGTTCTCGAACACCGCCTCGATCACCAGGTCGACGTCGGCAAAGCCGTCGTAGCTCAGCGTGCCGGTGACGGCGGCCATGCGCTGCTCCACCTGTTCGGGCTTGAGCTTGCCCTTCTTCATGGTGTTCTCGTAGTTGCGGCGGATGGTGGCCAGGCCCTTGTCCAGCGCCTCCTGCTTCATCTCCAGCAGCACCACAGGGATGCCGGCGTTCAGGAAGTTCATCGTGATGCCGCCGCCCATGGTGCCGGCGCCGATCACCCCCACCTTCTTGATCGGGCGCAGCGCGGTGTCGGCTGGCAGGTCGGGGATCTTGGACGCGGCCCGCTCGGCCATGAACACATGGCGCAAGGCCTTGCTCTCGGGGCTGGCCATCAGCGACAGAAAGCCTTCACGCTCCACCGCCACACCCTTGTCGAACGACTGGCCCACGCTGGCGGCCACCGCCTCCAGGCACTTCATCGGCGCGGGGAAGTGCTTGCTCATCGCGCCCACGGTGTTGCGGGCGAACTGCAGGAAGGCCTCGGCCTGCGGGTCCTTGACCTTGAGGTCCCGCGCGCGGCGCGCCGGCAACTTCTTCTCGATCACCTCCTCGGCAAAGGCGATGGCGCCGGCCGTCAGGTCACCCTCGATCACCTTGTCGACCAGCGGCGTGCCGGCGAACTTGGCGGCCGCCACCGGCGCGCCGCTGACGATCATGTTCAGCGCCGCCTCCAGGCCGATCAGCCGCGGCAGGCGCTGCGTGCCGCCGGCGCCGGGCAGCAGGCCGATCTTCACTTCGGGCAGGCCCAGCTGGGCATCGGGCGCGGCCACGCGGAAGTGGCAGCCCATGGCCAGCTCCAGCCCGCCACCCAGGCACTGGCCGGCGATGGCGCCGACCACCGGCTTGGGGTTGTTCTCCAGCAGGCCGATCACCACGCGCAGGTTGGGCTCCTTCGCGCCCTTGGCGGTGCCGAACTCGGTGACATCGGCGCCGGCCGAGAAGGCACGGGCGGTGCCGGTGAGCACGATGGCCTGCACCGCCGGGTTGGCGTTGGCCACGTCCAGCGCGTCGGCAATGCCCACGCGCAGGTCGTAGCCGAGGCTGTTGACCGGGGGCCGGTCCATGGTGAGCACGGCGACCGCGCCTTGCACGCGGATGCTGACAGTCTGGGTCATGGTGTTTCTCTTTCGAAGGAAGGGTCTGGCGCTGCGTTGCGCAGGGTGCACGGGGTCAGTAACCCACGTGTGAAGCGAACGCGTTGAAATGGAAATTGCTGTCGCCCCACAGCTCATTCAGCACCCGGGCGCGCTTCATGAAGAAGCCAATCTCGAAGGCATCGGTCATGCCCATGCCGCCGTGCATCTGCACGCCTTCCTGCACCGCCGTGGTGGCGGTGCGGCCGGCGCGGGCCTTGGCCACGGCCACGGCCTTGCCGGCGGTGCGGATGTCGGCATCCAGCGCCTGCTGGGCGGCGATGAGCGCGGCGCGGCTGATCTCCAGGTCGGCATACAGCGTGGCGGCGCGGTGCTGCAGGCCCTGGAACTCGCCGATCAGCTTGCCGAACTGCTTGCGCTGCTTGATGTAGTCCATGGTGCGGGCGAACACCTCCTCGGCCAGGCCCAGCAGCTCGGCCGCGGCAGCGCAGCCGCCGGCGTCCAGCGTGGCGGCCAGGGTGGCTGCGCCAGACTCGACCGTGCCGAGCAGCGCATCAGCGCCCAGGCGCACCGCCTGGAACCGCACCCGCGCGGCGTTGTGGGCGTCGACCATCACGGTGCGCTCCACCTGCACACCAGGTGTGCCGGCCGGCACCAGGAACAGTCCGGTGCCCGCATCGCCCACCCGGGCAGCCACGATGAACAGGTCGGCCACATGGCCATCGAGCACCAGCACCTTGGCGCCATCGAGCAACCAGCCGTCACCATCGGCACGTGCCGTGGTGGCCAGCTGCTGCGGACGGTGCTTGCCCGCTTCGTCGACCGCCAGCGTGGCAATCGCCTGCGCGGCAGCCAGGCGCGGCAGCCAGGCGGCCTGCTGGGCCGCGCTGCCGGCCAGCGTGAGCGCGGTGGTGGCCACGATGCCCGATGCCAGCAGCGGGCTGGCGCACAGCTGGTGGCCGATCTGGTCCATCACCACGCCGGCATCCACATGGCCCAGGCCCAGGCCGCCGTGCGCCTCGGGCACCAGCACGCCGGCATAGCCCATCTCGGCAAACTGCGCCCACAGCGGGCGGCTGAAGCCGTCGGCATCGGCGCTGTCACGCAGCTGGCGCAATGCCTTGACGGGGCTCTGCTCCGAGAGGAAATCCCGTGCGCTGTCGCGCAGGGCCGTCTGGTCGTCAGTCAGGGTCAGCGCCATGGCATCAGGCTCCAGGCAGTTCGAGGATGCGCTTGGCCACGATGTTGAGCTGCACTTCGCTGGTGCCGCCCTCGATCGAGTTGGCCTTGGTGCGCAGCCAGGTGCGGGCCCGGTCGCCATGGCGGGAGCGGTCGCTCTCCCATTCCAGCGCGTCGGCACCGAACACGGCCATCATCAGTTCCCAGCGGCGCTTGTTGAGTTCCGCGCCGTAGTACTTCAGCATCGACGGCAGGGCGGGGTGCGCCTGCTTGCCGCGGGCCAGGTCACCGGAACGCTCCATCATCAGCCGGAAGGCGGCCTCGTCGACCTCGAACTCGGCGATCTGGGCACGCAGCATCGGGTCGGCCAGCCGGCCCTGGGCGTCCAGGCCGATGGCGGCGGCCGCCTGCAGGCCCAGCGGCTTGGCGGCGGCACGGTCGCCGATGCTGCCGATCATCTGCCGTTCATGGCCGAGCAGGTACTTGGCGACGTCCCAGCCCTTGTTGAGCGTGCCGACCAGGTTGCGCTTCTCGACGCGCACGTTGTCGAAGAAGGTCTCGCAGAACGGGCTGGCGCCCGAGATCAGCAGGATGGGCTGGGTGCGCACACCCGGGCTGGCCATGTCGAACAGCACGAAGCTGATGCCGTTGTGCTTGCTGTCGGTGCTGGTGCGCACCAGGCAGAAGATCCAGTCGGCCTTGTCGGCGTAGCTGGTCCAGATCTTCTGACCGTTGACGACGAAGTGGTCGCCGCCATCCTCGGCCCTGGTGGCCAGCGATGCCAGGTCGGACCCGGCATTGGGCTCGCTGTAGCCCTGGCACCAGCGGATCTCGCCGCGGGCGATCGGGGGCAGGTGTTCGAGCTTCTGCGCCTCGGTGCCGAACTGCAGCAGCGCCGGGCCCAGCATCCAGATGCCGAAGCTGTTGAGCGGGCTGCGGCAGTTCAGCGCGCGCATCTCCTGCGCCAGCACCTTGGCCTGCAGGGCACTGAGGCCGGCGCCGCCGTAGGCCCTGGGCCAGGTGGGCACGGTCCAGCCGCGCTCGGCCATGCGCTCGAGCCACAGCTTCTGCGCGGGTGAGCTGAAGCGGAACTTTCTGCCGCCCCAGCACACCTCATCTTCCGTGGCCATCGGCTGGCGCATCTCGGCCGGGCAGTTCGCCAGCAGCCAGGCGCGCACATCGGCGCGGAAGGCAGCCAGGTCGGGGCTGTCGTCGGCGGTGCCGGCGGGGGTGTCGACGGTGGGGTGGGAGGCCATGCGCGCGGTGTCTCCAGTGTGGGCCGGCCTGCAACCCAGGCCCTGCCAGGGTACAAACCCTGTTTTCGAAACTGTAGCCGACGCGCCCGTCTTCCGCGTGACACCTAGGGAAACCGATAGCGTACCCAGGCTTCTATCTCAGCGCGTCATGGCGGTCACAGCCGGCGGCACGCATCGCCGGCCAACAGGAGACAAGGCCCATGGTTCACACTGGAATCGTGCGTTCCTGCGCACCCGTTCTGCACGCCTGTGGCGGCTGCCCTGAAGCGGCCCGCCCGGCGCGGGCTGGCTGGCGGCGGGGCCGCTGATGCGCGGCTACGTCATCCGCCGCCTGCTGGCGCTGCTGCCCACGCTGATCCTGGCCAGCATCATCGTGTTCGTCACCGTGCGCCTGATCCCGGGCGACGTGATCGACATGATGCTCAGCCAGAACGACGTGGCCGCCGACAAGAAGAGCCGCGAAGACATCATTGCCGCCCTGGGCATGGACAAGCCGATGTGGCAGCAGTACTTCCACTGGATCTCGGCCATCGTGCTGCACGGCGACCTGGGCACGTCGCTGTGGCAGGGCACGCCGGTCACCGAGCACCTGCGCGCCCGGCTGCCGGTCACCTTCCAGCTCGGCTTCATCGCGCTGGTGGTCGGGCTGGTCATCGCGCTGCCCATCGGCATCTACTCGGCCATCCGGCAAGACACCACCGGCGACTACCTGGCCCGCAGCTTCTCCATCCTGCTGCTGGCGGTGCCCAGCTTCTGGCTGGGCACGATGGTGGTGGTGTTCCCGTCGATCTGGTGGGGCTGGTCGCCGTCGGTCGACTTCGTGCCCTTCTTCACCGACCCGGCGGCCAACCTGTCGCAGATGGTGCTGCCGGGCATCGTGCTGGGCGCCGCGCTGTCGGCCATCACCATGCGGCTGACGCGCACCATGATGCTGGAGGTGCTGCGGCAGGACTACATCCGCACCGCCTGGGCCAAGGGCCTGGGCGAGCGCATGGTGATCGTGCGCCACGCGCTGCGCAACGCCATGATCCCGGTGGTCACCCTGGTGGGCCTGCAGGCCCCGCTGCTGATTGGCGGCGCGGTGATCATCGAGCAGATCTTCGTCATCCCCGGCATGGGCCTGCTGCTGCTGGACGCGGTGCAGCAGCGTGACTACCCCATCATCACCGGCGTGTTCCTGGTGGTCGGCGTGGCGGTGATGCTGATCAACCTGATGGTCGACCTGAGCTACGGCTTGCTCGACCCCAAAGTGAGGATGCGCTGATGAGTGCCGTGTTGCCTCTGCCAGCCACCAAGCGGCGCAGCAACAGCTTCATCGCGCGGCTGTGGCGCGACAAGCCGCTGGGCGCGCTGGGTGGCGTGGTGCTGCTGCTGTTCCTGGTGGTGGGCGTGTTTGCACCCTGGGTCGCCCCGTACGACTACAACGAGATCGCGCCGCTCGACCGCATGCAGGGGCCGAGCTGGGCGCACTGGTTCGGCACCGACAACCTCGGCCGCGACATGCTGTCACGCTGCATCTACGGTGCGCAGCTGTCGGTGATCATCGGCTGCTCGGCCGCCGCGCTGGCCACGCTGATCTCGGGCCTGATCGGCATCATCAGCGGCTACTTCGGCGGCAAGATCGACATGCTGGTGCAGCGGGTGGTGGACGCCTGGATGAGCTTCCCCGACCTGATCGTGCTGATCGTCGTCGTCAGCGTGCTCGGGCCGGGCATGCCGCAGATCATCTTCACGCTGGCGCTGCTGCTGGGCATCGGCGGCTCGCGCATCGTGCGTTCGGCGGTGGTGTCGGTGCGCGAGCACATGTATGTGCATGCGGCGCAGAGCATCGGCGCGGGCACGGGGCGCATCCTGTGGCGCCATGTGCTGCCCAATGTGCTGCCGCCCATCATCGTGCTGTTCACCACCCGCGTGGGCACAGTGATCCTGGCCGAATCGGGCCTGAGCTTCCT
>JAGOBT010000142.1 GCA_017999135.1 Burkholderiaceae bacterium | reverse complement strand
GCGCTCGATGCGGGCCTGGTCGCCGGTGAAGGCCACGTCCAGCTGGCCGTCGCTCAGGTTCACGCCTTCCAGCACATTGCGCAGCCCCAGCCCGGTGCCGCGCATGCTGCCGGTGATGCGCGGTGCACCCAGCGTGCCGTTGAACTGTGCCACCGTGTCCAGCGCACCGCTCAGGCGCCAGCCCGGTGGCACCCAGGTGCCCCACACGCCCAGGCTGGCCACGCGCGCTTCCAGCAAGCCCTGCAGCGCAGCGCCGGGGTGGGGCCAGCGCTGGCCGGGCGGGTTGGTCAGCACCTGGGCACCCACCAGCGAGCCGATGCGTGCGCCCACCAGGCCCTGGGCAAACTGCCAGCGCCCATCGTGGGCACTGAGCGCCAGCCGCAATTCACGCAGGCCCAGGGCCTGGGCCTGGCCCAGGTCGTCGACCACGCTCAGGTCGCCCTGGCCCCGCTCCAGCACGATGTCGGCGTCCAGGCCGCGCGTGTTGCTGGTGATGTCGATGCGGCCACCCAGCGTCAGGTCGCCGCGCCAGCCCATGTCGGGTTGCAGCCGGCTCAGCAGGCTGGCCACGTCGATGGTTTCCAGTTCGGCCGCCACCACCAGGTCGCCGCCGGCTTGCCAGCCCAGCGTGCGCCAGTTCAGCGCGGTGCCGGGCAGTTGCACCCGGCCTGGCGCCAGCTGCAGTGATTGCAGGCTGCCGTCGGCATCCAGCGCCAGTGTGGCCGTCAAGTCCCGGGCTTGCAGCCAGGGGCGGGTGGCCAGTGTCGGCGCCTGGCGGGCGCCGCCGTTCAGGGTCAGGCCCTGCAGTTGGTAGCGGCCGCCGGCGCCGCGGCCGGCGGGCAGCCACTGGCCGCGGGCCTCGCCCGCCAGCCGGGTGCCGTTGCCGGCCGGGCCCAGCAGATGCTCGCTCCGGGCCGGCGGGCGCAGCGGGCTGTCGGCGTTGATGTGGATCTGGTGCTCGGCGGTGGTGCCGACCAGGGTGACGGCCAGCCCGTCGAGCTGCTGGCCAGCAGTGCGCAGGCCCTGGGCCTGCAGGTTCAGCTGCAGCGGGGCGTCCTGCCGGTCGCCTTGGCGCCAGCTCAGGCTGGCCCGCTGCAGCTGGAATCCGGCGCTGGCCAGCTGGGTGGCCTGCAAGGTGCCCTGGCTCTGCAGCGCGGGCCAGCGGCCCTGGGTCTGCACCGTGGCCTGCAGGTTGCCGCCAGTGGGCCAGGCCTGGTCAATGGCGGCGGCGCTGTCGGGTGCCACCTCGTCGAGCAGGGCCCGCAGCGGCCCCAGCGTGGCCAGCGTGGGCGCCTGCAGCGTGGCGCGCCACTGGTCGGTGGCCGCATCGGCGCCGCCTTGCCCGTCCAGCGTCAGCCGGTTGCCGCCCAGCGTCAATGCGCCCCGCACCTGGGCGCTGGGCCCCTGGCTCTGCAAGGCCAGGTCGGCCGCCAGAGGCACGCCGGCCAGCAGACTGTCGGCCAGGCGCAGCTGGGCGGTGCCGTCCAGCGCGGCCAGCAGGCGGTCGATGGCCAGGTCGCCGGCGCGGGCGGCCAGGGCAGGGCGCCACAGCAGGTTGGCGCTGGCCTCCCCCTGCAGCCGGTGCGGCCCGCGGCGCCAGGCCGAGCCCTCGGGCCCGCGCCACCAGGGCCGGGGGTCGAAGTCGGCCAGCGTGGCCTGCCCTTGCAGCCGCCAGCCGCCTGCGTCGGCCCGCGCCTGGCCACTGAGCCGGGCCAGCGCGCCGCCCGCGCGCGCCTCGGCCTGGGTCAGCAGCAGGTGGCTGGCGCTGGCTTCGGCCACCAGGCGCAACTGCACGGGGGCACCGCCACCATCGGCCCATTGGCCGCTGAGGGTGCCGTCCACCGCCACCGTGGGGGCGGACGCCGCGCCGTTGGCCGTGGGCAGCCTTTTGGCTTGCACGGCCAGCGGGCCGCTCAGCCGCAGCGGCGCGGCGCTGCGGTGCAGGCGTGCGGGCAGCAGCTGGTCGATCTGCAGCTGCAAGGCCAGCGTCGCACCCAGCCACTGGCCCTGGCCGCTGATGCGCCCCGCCGTGCCGGCGGCGTCACCCAGCTGCAGGTGGAAGCGGTCCAGCGTCAGCCGGTCGGTCTGGTCAGGGCGGCCGCTGGCCTGCAGCTGCAACTGGCGCAGCGGCAGTCGACCGGTGTCCCAGGCGCCGGGTAGGGCGTTGTCCAGCGTGGCCGTCAGTGCCGCCGGGCGGTCCAGGCCCTGGGTCTGCAGGTCGGCCCGGCCGGCCAGGCGGGTCTGCGGCAGGCGAGGCGACAGCGTGGCCAGGTCCAGCGCGTCGGTCTGCAGCCGCAGCTTGCCCAGCGGCCAGGCGGCGAAGGGCTGCACCGTGGCCTGCGCCTGCACGCGGGGTGCGGTGCCGGTGGCAGGTGCGTCGCCGCGCAGCTGCAGGTCGGCTTGCCAGGCTGCCAGCGGCCCCTGGCCGGACAGCGTGGCCTGCCACGCGGGCGCCGCCAGCCGCTGCGCCTGCAGCTGGCCCTGCATGGCCAGGGGTGCGGCGGTGCCGATTTGCCACTGGCCGCTGACCTGTACCGGCGCCGGCGCGGCGGCGGTGCCGGTCTCCAGCACCCCCTGCAGGCTGTCGACCCGGTGCAGGCGGCCGCCGTCGGCGCCCAGTGCCAGGCTGGCCTGCAGGCCGCGCAGCAGCGGGTGGGCGTCGACCTGCAAGGTGTCGATGGCCAGCCGGGACAGCACCAGGTCGATCGGCAGCTGCAGGCTGGCCGGGGCCTGCAGCGGCTGGCCGCTGGGCGGCGGGCTGTCGTACTGCGCCCGTGCGGCCTGCACCCGGCCCAGCCGCAGCAGGGCCTGGGCGCCGGGGCGCGGCCACAGCACCAGCCCGGCGCCGTCGATCTGCAATTGCCACAGCCGCAGGCGCCCGGCGCCGGCCGGCAACTGCCAGTCGAGCTGGTCGATCTGCAACTGCCCGCTGGCCAGCGAGCCCTGCACCCCCTGCGCCTGCAGGCCCGGCACATGGGCCAGCAGCCAGGGCAGGGTGGCCGGGTGGCGCCAGGCCCACAAGGTGCTGCCGGCCAGGGCGGTGGCCAGCACCAGCAGTAGGACCAGCGCCCCCCAGGCCAGCCAGCGCCAGGCCGACCGGCCGGGCGCCGCAGCGCCGGGTGGGGTGGCGGCTTGGGGCGGCCCGCCGGGCGCGGGCGTTCGGCTGCCGGGCACAGGCGCGTTCAAAAGGCGATCCCCACTGAAAAGTGCAGGCGCAGCTTCTTCAGCTCATCGGCCCAGGCCAGGTCCACGCGCAGCGGGCCGATCGGGCTGCGCCAGCGGATGCCGGCGCCATAGCCCCAGGCGGGGGTGTAGTCGTTCCACTCGGTCACCGCACGGCCGGCGTCGATGAACAGTGCGCCCCACACCGACGGGATCGACGGCACGATCGGCCGCGCCACTTCCAGGCTGGCTGTGAGCAGCCGTTGTCCGCTGACAGTGCCGCCCCCGGCGTCGGTGGGGGCCAGTGCCCGGTAGGCATAGCCGCGCACCGAGTCGTCGCCGCCGGCACGGAAGCCGAGCGCGTCCGGCACCTGCACACCGCTGCCGTGCGCGATGTGGCCCAGTTCCACCCGCGCCGTGCCGTACCAGCGGTCCCACAGCGGCAGGTAGCCGGTGAGCCGGCCGTACAGCCGGGCGAAGGGCCCGTTGGGGCCGCCGGCCTGCGTGGCATGGCCGGCGGCGGTCTGCAGGGCCAGGCTGGCACCGCGGGTGGGCAGGATGGCGCTGTCCAGATCACGCCAGACCCAATGCAGGTTGGCGCTGAGCGCCGTGGATTCGGTGGCCACGCCGCCGCTGCGCACACTGCCCACGGTGCCGGGCAGATCGGCCTGGCGCGAGCGCAGCAGCTCCAGGAAGTACAGCCGCTCGATGCGTGGCGTGTCCTGCGTGCGGCCCAGGCGCAGGCGCTGCGACAGCACCACGTCGGTGTTGCTCTTCACCCGCTCGATCTGCACGCCCAGCAGGTTGCGGTAGAAGCCCTCGCCGGGGTGGGTGCTGAAGTTGCCGGTCCAGCCCTGGCTGTCGCGGCCCCATTCCAGCTTGTTGTCGGCCACCACCGGGAAGCCGAACACCCGCCGGTGGGTGTGTTCGACCGTCATCCGTGGCCCGGTGTTGGCACTGATGCCCACGCCGAGCGTGGCCTGCTGCAGCGGGGATTCGACCACCCGCACCCGCACCGGCGCAGCGGCGGCGCTGGCCGGGTCGGGCTCGAAGGCGACCGTCACGCTGTTGAACAGGCGGGTCTTCTGCAGCCGGTCCTGGTACTGCACCAGCAGGGCCTCGGTCAGTGCCGTGCCGGGCCTGAAGCCGGCCAATGCCTGCACCATGTCGGCGTCGTGGTGCTGCAGGCCGGTCACCTGCACCGGGCCGGCCAGGAACAGCGGGCCGCTGTCCAGCACCACGGTCAGCGCCGCGGTGCGGGCATCGGCGTCGACGCTGGCGTCGCTGCGCACCAGGCTGGCGGCGGCGTAGCCTGCGCTGCGCAGCCGGGTGACCAGTTGCTGCTTGGTGGCCGACCAGTCGGCATTGCGGAACACCTGGCCCGGGCCCAGCACGCCGTCGGCCGCCAGTGACTGCCGCAGCGCCAGCGCGTCGGCGTCGCCCGCGTCGATGCGGCGCGCCAGCTCGCCCGCCGGCTGCAGGGCCAGCGTTGTCACCCGGGTGGGTGCGCCGGGCACCACTTGCACCCGCACGAGGCCGGGCACGGCGGTGCGGCGGCCGTCGGGCACACGCTCGGCCTCGCGCAGCACGGTCACCGCGGCGTCGAAGAATCCCTCGGTCTGCAGCAGTTCGCGGGCCTGCGCTGGCGCTGCCGCCACCAGGCGGTTGAACTCGGCATTGCCCAGGCGCTCGTCGTCGGGCAGCTGCTGCAGACGGGCCAGGTCCAGGTGGCGCAGCAGCAGGGTGCGCAGCGCGGCTGGCGCGTCAACGACCAGTTCGAATTCGGGCCGCGCCGGCCGCTGGGCTGGCGTGTTGTCTGCCGCAGGGGCTGGGCTGCCCGCAGGCGCCAGCAGGTTCTGGACCGATGCGCAGCCGCCCGCCAGCAAGGCACCCAGCAGCAGCGTGCCGCACCGCAGCCAGTGCGCTGCCCGGGTGGCCGCCGCACCCCGCGTGGGGCGCCGGCCGCTCACTTCGACAGCAGGCGCATCGCCCCTTCCAGCCCCGCCAGGGTGAGCGGGAACATGCGCTGGTTGACCAGTTGCTGCATCACGCTGATGCTCTGGCGGTACTGCCACACGCCTTGCGGCTCGGGGTTGATCCAGGCGTACTTGGGAAAGGCGTTGGTCAGGCGCTGCATCCATTCGGCGCCGGGCTCTTCGTTGTTGTATTCGACGCTGCCGCCGGGCTGCAGGATCTCGTACGGGCTCATCGTGGCGTCGCCGATGAAGATGAGCTTGTAGTCCTTGTTGTACTTGCGGATGATGTCCCAGGTGGCGGTCTTCTCGCTGAAGCGGCGCTTGTTGTTCTTCCACATGAAGTCATAGACGCAGTTGTGGAAGTAATAGAACTCGAGGTGCTTGAACTCGGTCTTGGCGGCCGAGAACATCTCTTCCACCCGGTGGATGTGCTCGTCCATCGTGCCGCCCACGTCCATCAGCAGCAGCACCTTCACCTTGTTGTGGCGCTCGGGCACCAGCTTGATGTCCAGCAGGCCGGCGTTGGCAGCGGTGCTGTGGATGGTGTCGTCCAGGTCGAGTTCTTCGGCCGCGCCTTCGCGGGCGAAGCGGCGCAGCCGGCGCAGGGCCACCTTGATGTTGCGGGTGCCCAGCTCCAGGTTGTCGTCGTAGTCCTTGTAGGCGCGCTGGTCCCACACCTTGACCGCACTCTTGTTGCGGCCCTTCTCCTGGCCGATGCGGATGCCCTGCGGGTTCTGGCCATAGGCGCCAAACGGGCTGGTGCCGCCGGTGCCGATCCACTTGTTGCCGCCTTCGTGCCGTTCCTTCTGCTCCTCGAAGCGCTTCTTCAGCGTCTCCATCAGCTCGTCCCAGCCCATTTTCTCGATCTTGGCCTTCTCCTCGGCGCTGAGTTCGAGCTCCAGGTTCTTGCGCAGCCACTCCAGCGGCACTTCCTTGGTGAAGTCGGCCAGCATCTCCACGCCCTTGAAATAGGCGCCAAAGGCCCGGTCGAACTTGTCGAAGTGGGCTTCGTCCTTGACCAGCGTGGTGCGGGCCAGGTAGTAGAACTGGTCGACCGACTGGTCGATCACGCCCGACTTCACCGCCTCCAGCAGGGTGAGGAATTCCTTGACCGAGACCGGCAGCTTGGCCGCGCGCAGGGTGTAGAAGAAATTGATCAGCATGGGGGGCTTTCCTGGGGTGGTCGGCGGCCGTCGACAGGAGGCCAGAGCGACGGCGAAGCATACCCACTTCGGCCGCAGACCGGCGTCCGGCTGGTGACGCCGGGCGCTGGCGCTGGGCCGGTCAGGTCTTGCGTGGCTTGCGTGGCTTGCCGGGCTTGCCGGCGGCCGGTGCCGGGTGGGCACGCAGCCAGCTGAAGAACTCGTCGTACCAGAGTCGGCTGTTCTGCGGCTTGAGGATCCAGTGGTTCTCGTCGGGGTACCACAGCAGGCGCGACGGCACGCCGCGGGCCTTGAGGGTGTTGTAGTAGGCCAGGCCCTGGGCATCGGGCACCCGGTAGTCCAGCGCGCCGTGGATCACCAGGGTGGGCGTGTGCATGGTGGCGGCGAAGGCATGCGGGCTCTGGGCCTGCACCCGACCCATGTCGTCCCAGTACCAGCCGCCCAGTTCCTTGGCGTGCCAAGACCAGGCGTCGTCGGCGAACATCGCCGTCCAGTCGAAGCAGCCGGCGTGGCACACATAGGCGGCATAGCGGCCGGCCGGCACATGGCCGTTCATCCAGGCCACCATGTAGCCGCCGTAGCTGCCGCCGGTGGCATACACCCGCGTGGGGTCGATGTAGGGGCGCTTCAGCAGCTCGGTGGTGGCGGCCTCCACGTCCTGCAGTTCCAGCTGGCCCCAGCGGCCGGTGATGCTGTCGAGGAAGGCATGGCCGAAGCTGGACGAGCCGTGGTAGTTGACCACCGCCACCACATGGCCGTTGTCACCCTTCTTGCCGCTGCCCGCGGCGAACAACGGGTTGTTCCAGCGGTAGTGCCAGTTGTCGCCCACCACGGTGTGCGGGCCGCCGTGGATCACCTGTAGCAGCGGGTAGCGCTTCTTCGCATCGAAGCCGGGTGGGTAGAACAGCCGCACCTGCACCGGATCGTCCTGGGCGCCGGTGATGCGGATGGCCTCGTGCCGGCCCAGTTGCAGGCGCGCCATCACCGCGTCGTTGAAGCGCTCGATGCGGCGCGGCGCGGCGCCGGGCAGCAGGGCATGGCAATGCGCCGGATGGTCGGCGGCGTCGGCCACCGTCACCACCGTGCCGGCGGCCTTGTCGAAGCCCTGCACCGTGCCGCCGCGCACCAGCACCTCGGCGCGCCGGTCGGCCACATCGAAGCGCCAGAGGTGGCGCTGGCCTTCCTGCTCGGCCTGCAACAGCACGGCCGTGCCATCGTCTTCCCAGAGC
>JAGOBT010000141.1 GCA_017999135.1 Burkholderiaceae bacterium | reverse complement strand
GCCGCCGGCAACATCGGCCCGACCATGCTGGACACGCTGGCCGCCGCGCTGGACGCAACCGATGCGCCGCTGCCCGCGGTGTGGGTGCTGGAACTCTCCAGCTTCCAGCTCGACGGCGTGCAGGGCTTCCAGCCGAGCGCCGCCACGGTGCTGAACATCACGCAGGACCACCTCGACTGGCATGGCTCGATGGCCGCCTACGCGGCGGCCAAGGCGCGCATCTTCGGTGCCGGCACCACGATGGTGGTCAACCGCGACGACCTGATGGTGGAGGCGATGGTGCCTGCGCCGGTGCTGGCCAAGGGCGGGCGCGGCAAGCCGGCCAGGGACACCGGCCCGAAGGTGGTGCGCTTCGGACTGGACGCACCGCAGCGGCCTGGCGACTTCGGCCTGGTGGTCGAGAACGGCATGGCCTGGCTGGTGCGGGCGCGTGAAGCCGATGAGACCGTGAAGCGCCGGACAAGGCCCCTTGGCCGCCGCGATGCGGCTGCCGTCCCCCAAGGGGAGTCAGGCATCTCGGGGCGGCCTGTCGATGCCTGGGACGAAGACGACGAGATCCACCTGCAGCGCCTGATGCCGGCCGACGCCCTGCGCATCCGCGGCCGCCACAACGCCGCCAATGCGCTGGCCGCGCTGGCCCTGGCCACCGCCATCGGCTGCCCGCTGGCCCAGCTGCTGCACGGCCTGCGTGAATACGCCGGCGAGCCGCACCGGGTGGAGTACATCGCCACCGTCGGCGGGGTCGAGGCCTTCGACGACAGCAAGGGCACCAATGTGGGTGCCACCGTGGCCGCGCTGCTGGGCCTGGGTGCCGACAAGGCGCCCGCCAAGCTGGTGGTGGTGCTGGGCGGCGACGGCAAGGGGCAGGACTTCAGCCCGCTGGCTGCCCCGGTGGCCCGCCATGCCCGTGCGGTGGCGCTGATCGGCCGCGATGCGGGCGCCATCGCCGACGCATTGAACGCCGATGCCACCGCCGCCATGCTGCCGCAGCAGCGGCATGACACCCTGGAGGCCGCCGTGGCCTGGTGTTTCCAGCAGGCCCAGGCGGGTGATGCCGTGCTGCTCAGCCCGGCCTGCGCCAGCCTGGACATGTTCCGCAACTACGGCCACCGGGCGCAGGTGTTCGTGCAGGCGGTGCGCGGCATCGCGGCCGACCGTGGGGAGACGCTGGCATGAACGCCCTGACCGCCCGCGCCAACCCGGGCGACCTGCTCAAGCGCCTGACCGGCCGCGGCAAGGGCGAGGGCGACGACCTGCCCATCCGCGACTGGAATGGCCCGGCCGGCGGCAGCGCCGCCACCCGCATCGCCGGCTTCGACAGCGCGCTGGTGTGGTGCATCGTGGCCCTGCTGTCGCTGGGGCTGGTGATGGTGTATTCGGCCAGCGTGGCCCTGCCCGACAGCCCCAAGTACAAGCTCTACAGCCCCACCTTCTTCCTCAGCCGGCATGCGCTGTCGCTGGCGATTGCCTTCGTCGCCGCGCTGGTGGTGGTGCAGCTGCCGATCAAGCTGTGGGAGCGGGCCGCGCCCTGGCTCTTCGTCGGCAGCCTGGTGTTGCTGGCGCTGGTGTTGATCCCCGGCCTGGGCAAGGGCGTGAACGGCGCGCGCCGCTGGCTGCCGCTGGGGGTGATGAACTTCCAGCCCAGTGAACTGGCCAAGCTGGCCATGGCCATGTATGCCGCCAGCTACATGGTGCGCAAGATGGACGTGAAGGAGCGCTTCATCAAGGCGGTGTGGCCGATGGCGGTGGCGCTGGCGGTGATCGGCGTGCTGCTGCTGGCCGAGCCCGACATGGGCGCCTTCGTGGTGATTGCCGCGGTGGCGCTGGGCATCCTGTTCCTGGGCGGTGTGAACGGCCGCATGTTCGCCGTCAGCGTGGCCATGCTGCTGGGCGCGATGGTGATGATGATCATCACCAACCCCTGGCGGCTGGAGCGTGCGCTGGCCTTCACCGACCCGTTCGACCCGCAGTACTCGGCCGGCAAGGGCTACCAGCTGAGCCATTCGCTGATCGCCTTCGGCCGTGGTGAACTGACCGGCCAGGGCCTGGGTGGCAGTGTGGAGAAGCTGCACTACCTGCCCGAGGCCCACACCGACTTCCTGCTGGCGGTGATCGGCGAAGAGCTGGGCTTCATCGGCGTGGCCTGCGTGATCCTGGCCTTCTTCTGGCTGACGCGGCGCATCTTCGTCATCGGCCGCCAGGCCGTGGTGCTCGACCGGGTGTTCGCCGGCCTGATGGTGCAAGGCATCGGCATCTGGATCGGCGGCCAGACGCTGATCAACATGGGCGTGAACCTGGGCGCGCTGCCCACCAAGGGCCTGACCCTGCCGCTGCTGAGCTACGGCGGCTCGGCCATCCTGATGAACCTGGTGGCGCTGGCCATCGTGGTGCGGGTGGACATCGAAAACCGCTCGCTCATGCGTGGGGGGCGAGAGTGATGCCGCACCTGGTCATCATGGCGGCCGGCACCGGCGGCCACATCATCCCCGGCATCGCGGTGGCGCGCGAGGTGCAGCGCCGTGGCTGGAGCGTCAGCTGGCTGGGCACCGCCACCGGCATGGAGAACACCCTGGTGCCGCCCACCCAGATCCCGCTGGACGTGCTGGCCTTCAGCGGCCTGCGCGGCAAGGGCCTGCTGCACACGGCCACCGGCGGGCTGCGGCTGCTCAAGGCCTTCTGGGATGCGGCGCGCATCCTGCGCCGGCGCGGCGCCAGCGCGGTGCTGGGCATGGGCGGCTATGTGTGCTTTCCCGGCGGCATGATGGCCAGTCTGCTGGGCAAGCCGCTGATGCTGGTCAATGCCGATGCCGCGCTGCTGCTGAGCAACAAGGCCCTGCTGCCGGTGGCGGACCGCGTCGCCTTCGGCTTCGACGGGCCGGCTTCGCAGATCAAGCGCGGCCTGGTCACCGGCAACCCGGTGCGTGCCGAGATCGAGGCGCTGCCCGCACCGGCCGCGCGTTATGCCGGCCGCAGCGGCCCGCTGCGCCTGCTGGTGGTGGGTGGCAGCCTGGGCGCCCAGGTTCTGAACCAGACCCTGCCGGCCGCGCTGGCCTTGATCCCTGAAGCCGCACGCCCGCAGGTGCTGCACCAGACCGGCGCCGCGCAGCTGGAGACGGTGCGCGCTGCCTACGCCGCCGCCGGCATCGCTGCCGACGTGCGGCCCTTCATCGACGACATGGCGCAGCAGCTGGCCGGTTGCGACGTGATGATCTGCCGCGCCGGCGCGGTGACGGTCAGCGAGCTGTGCGCCGCCGGCGTGCCCAGCCTGCTGGTGCCGCTGGTGGTCAGCACCACCGCCCACCAGCGCGACAACGCGCAACACATGGCAGGCCACGGCGCGGCGCTGCACATCGACCAGAAGACCCTGACACCCGCCAGCCTGGCCTCCCAATTGCAGGCACTGACGCGCCCGGCCCTGCTGGCCATGGCCGAACAGGCCCGCGCTCTGGCCAGGCCGCAAGCCGCGGCCCGCGTGGCCGATGAACTGGACAAACTCGTGAGCCCCCGATGAAGCACGCCGTCAAGCACATCCACTTCGTGGGCGTTGGTGGCGCCGGCATGAGCGGCATCGCCGAGATCCTGCACAACCTGGGCTACACCGTCTCGGGCAGCGACCAGAGCGACAGCGCCACCGCCCGCCGTTTGGCCGACCTGGGCATCCGCGTCTTCGTCGGGCATGACGCCGCGCACATTGCGGGCGCCGAGGCCATCGTCACCAGCACCGCGGTGAAGGGTGACAACCCCGAGGTGATCGCCGCCCGCAACAAGCGCATTCCGGTGGTGCCGCGCGCGGTGATGCTGGCCGAGCTGATGCGCCTGAAGAGCGGCATCGCCATCGCCGGCACCCACGGCAAGACCACCACCACCAGCCTGGTCACCAGCGTGCTGGCCGAGGCGGGCGTGGACCCCACCTTCGTCATTGGCGGCAAGCTCAACAGCGCCGGTGCGAATTCGCGCCTGGGCTCGGGCGACTACATCGTGGTCGAGGCCGACGAGAGCGATGCGTCGTTCCTGAACCTGCTGCCGATCATGGCGGTGGTCACCAACATCGACGCCGACCACATGGACACCTACGGGCATGACTTCGCCCGGCTGAAGGCGGCGTTTGTCGACTTCCTGCACCGCATGCCGTTCTACGGCGCGGCCATCGTCTGCGGTGATGACCCTGGCGTGCGCAGCATCCTGCCGATGGTGTCGCGCCCCATCGTCACCTACGGCCTGGGGCCTGACGTGCAGGTGCGCGCGGTGGATGTGCAGGCGCTGCCCGGCGGGCAGATGCGCTTCACTTGCCAGCGCCAGAACTGGGAAAACTCGGGCACGGTGCTGCCTGACCTGCCCATCACGCTGAACCTGCCCGGCGAGCACAACGTGTGCAATGCGCTGGCGGCGATTGCCGTGGCCACCGAGTTGGAGCTGCCCGATGCGCCCATCGTCAAGGCGCTGGCCGAATTCACCGGCGTGGGCCGGCGCTTCCAGCGCTATGGCGAGCTGCCGAGCAGCGACGGCGGTGAATTCACGCTGATCGACGACTACGGCCACCACCCGGTGGAGATGGCCGCGGTGATCGCCGCGGCGCGCGGCGCCTTCCCTGGCCGGCGCCTGGTGCTGGCCTTCCAGCCGCACCGCTACACCCGCACCCGGGATTGCTTCGAGGATTTCGTCAAGGTGATGGGCCGGGCCGATGCGGTGCTGCTGACCGAGGTGTACGCCGCCGGTGAGGCACCCATCGTCGCCGCCGACGGCCGTGCGCTGAGCCGTGCGCTGCGGGTGGCCGGCAAGGTCGATCCGGTGTTCGTCGACGACGTGGCCGATCTGCCAGCGGCGATCGTCGCCCACAGCCGGGCCGGCGATGTGGTGATCGCGATGGGCGCGGGCACCATCGGCGCGGTGCCGGGCAAGGTGGTGGAGAAGTTCCTGGGGGAGATGGCATGACAACCGGCATGACCTTCCAACTGCCCGCCATCGACGCCCGCGCCCTGGGCAAGACCGCCGTGCTGATGGGCGGCAGCAGCGCCGAGCGCGCCATCTCCCTGATGAGCGGCGGCGGCGTGCTGGCCGCGCTGCAGGCCGAGGGCGTCGACGCCCATGCCTTCGACCCCGCGCAGCGCGACCTGTCGGACCTGAAGCGCGAGGGCTTTGCCCGCGTCTTCATCGCGCTGCACGGCCGCCACGGCGAAGACGGCACGGTGCAGGGCGCGCTGGAGCTGATGGGCCTTCCCTACACCGGATCGGGCGTGATGGCCAGCGCCATCGCCATGGACAAGACCATGACCAAGCGGGTCTGGCTGGCCGAACAGCTGCCCACGCCGCGCTGGGTGTGGCTGTCGGCGCAAGACCAGTCGCGCGAGCGGCTGCGCACCGTGCCCGATGAGCTGGGCCTGCCGCTGATCGTGAAGCCCCCGCGTGAAGGCTCGTCCATCGGCATCACCAAGGTCATGGGCTACAGCAACATGGCCGACGCGGTCCAGCTGGCCACCGGCCACGATGCCGACGTGCTGTGCGAGCAGTTCATCGACGGCGACGAAGTCACCTGCCCGGTGATCGGCCATGGGGCCACGGCGCAGGCCCTGCCGGTGGTGCGCATCGTCGCCCCCGAGGGCAAGTACGACTACCAGAACAAGTACTTCACCGACGACACTTCGTACCTGTGTCCAAGCGGCCTGCCCCCTGACGAAGAGCGTGAGATCCAGCGCCTCGTCGTCGCCGCCTACCGGGCACTGGGCTGCCGGGGCTGGGGCCGCGCCGATCTGATGATCCGCGCCAGCGACCGCCAGCCCTTCCTGCTGGAAATGAACACCTCGCCCGGCATGACCGGGCATTCGCTGGTGCCGATGTCGGCCCGCGCCGCCGGCATCAGCTACCAGCAGCTGTGCCTGTGGCTGCTGTCCACCGCCGTGCTGGACAGCACCGTCTGACACCATGGCACGCGCCGCCACGCTCCCATCCCCGTTCAGCCAGCAGGCTGCAGCGGCCGGCGTGGTGCTGCCGGCCGATGTGCGGCTGATGCAGGCCACGGCCAACACCGTGCTGGCGCTGGTGGTGCTGGGGCTGCTGGCGGCCGGGCTGCAGCGCCTGGCGCGTGCGCCGATCTTCAACATCCAGGCCATCCGGATCGAAGGCGATGTCAGCCGCAACAGCGAGAGCACCATCCGCGCCAACGCCGCGCCGCGGCTGGCCGGCAGCTTTCTCACGCTGGACCTGCAGCAGGCCCGCAATGCCTTCGAGGCCGTGCCCTGGGTGCGCCATGCGGTGGTGCAGCGGGTGTGGCCGGGCAAGCTGGCGGTGCGGCTGGAAGAGCACCAGCCGGTGGCGCTGTGGCTGGGCACCGACGGCAACGACCGCCTGGTCAACACCCATGGCGAGGTGTTCGAGGCCAACATCGGCGACGTGGAAGACGACAGCCTGCCGCGCCTGCAGGGCCCCGATGGCAGCGCCCCGGCGATGCTGGCGATGATGAAGCGCCTGGGCCCGGTGCTGGGCGGCCGGCGCGACGGCGATCTGGTGCAACTGGAGCTGTCCGACCGCGGGTCCTGGCGCGCCACGCTGGACAAGGGCGCCGTGATCGAACTGGGCCGCGGCACCGACGACGCCGTGATCGAGCGCACCCAGCGCTTCGTGCAGACGCTGCCGCGGGTGGAAGCCCGCTACCAGCGCCCGCTTGAATCGGCCGACCTGCGCCACGCCGACGGGTTTGCAGTGCGCCTGAAGGGCGTCACCACCAGCGAGCCGGTGCCGCCGGCCCGCAAGAAATAGACACGGCACGACGCCGCACGAACCGCCAGACAACCGGCCACACAAGACACCCGAGGGCACCACCACATGGCCAAGGAATACAAGGATCTCATCGTCGGACTGGACATCGGCACCGCCAAGGTGATGGCGGTGGCCGCCGAGGTGCTGCCCAGCGGCGAGCTGCGGCTGGCCGGCCTGGGCGTGGCCAGCAGCCATGGCCTGAAGCGCGGCGTGGTGGTCAACATCGACGCCACGGTGCAGAGCATCCAGCAGGCCCTGAAAGAGGCCGAGATGATGGCCGCCTGCAAGATCGAGCGGGTCTACACCGGCATCACCGGCAGCCACATCCGCGGGCAGAACAGCACCGGCATGGTCATCGTGCGCGACAACCGCGAGGTGACGCCGGTGGACGTGCACCGCGTGGTCGAGACGGCCAAGGCCATCAACATCCCCAACGACCAGCGCCTGCTGCTGGTCGAGCCGCAAGAGTTCGTGATCGACGGCCACGAGGTGAAAGAGCCCGTCGGCATGAGCGGCAGCCGGCTCGAGGTGAAGGTGCACATCGTGACCGGCGCGCAGAGCGCGGCCGAGAACATCCTGAAGTGCGTGCGCCGCTGCGGCCTGGAAGTCGAGCGCCTGGTGCTGAACCCCAGCGCCAGCGCCGCCGCCGTGCTGACCGAAGACGAGAAGATGCTGGGCGTGGCCCTGGTCGACATCGGCGCCGGCACCACCGATGTCAGCATCTACACCGAAGGCTCGATCCGCCACACCGCCGTGATCCCGATCGCCGGCGACCTGATCACCAGCG
>JAGOBT010000002.1:10374-28496 GCA_017999135.1 Burkholderiaceae bacterium | reverse complement strand
AGCACCAGCGGCTGGCCGAGTTCCTGTCGGCGATCGAGGCATCACCCAACGGGGTGCTGCTGCTCGATGCCGACGACCAGATCGCCTGGTGCAGCGCGGTGGCAGCCGACCACCTGGGCCTGGATGCGCAGCGCGACCTGGGCCAGCCGGTGACCAACCTGGTGCGCATGCCGGCCTTCGTCGCCTACCTGCAGGACGGCGTCTGGCGTGAGCCGATCATCCTGGCCGCGCCGGATGGCACCGGCACGCTGCAGGTGGTGCTGCGCGGCTATGGCGACCGCCAGAAGCTGGTGATCACCCAGGACGTCACCGAACGCCAGCGCGCCGAGGCGATGCGGCGCGATTTCGTCGCCAATGTCTCGCATGAGATCCGCACCCCGCTGACGGTGCTGGCCGGCTTCGTCGAGACCATGGCCAGCCTGCCGCTGACCGGCGCCGAGCGCAGCCGCGTCATCACGCTGATGCAGCAGCAGACCGACCGCATGCAGGTGCTGGTGGCCGACCTGCTGCAGCTGGCCCAGCTGGAGGGCAGCCCGCGTCCGCCGTCCGACCGCTGGACACCGCTGACGCGGCTGCTGCAGCGCGCTGCCGACGATGCACGCACGCTGTCGGCCGGGCGCCACCAGGTGACGGTGGAGGCCCCCGAGGGCATCGAGCTGGCCGGCCTGGAGACCGAGCTGCTGAGTGCCGTGGCCAACCTGGCCACCAATGCCGTGCGCTACACGCCGGCCGACGGCGCCATCCACATCGGCTGGCGCCTGCGCGGCGATGGCCAGGGCGAGATTGAAGTGCGTGACACGGGCATCGGCGTGGCCCGCGAGCACCTGCCGCGCCTGACCGAGCGCTTCTACCGCGTGGACGGCAGCCGTTCGCGCGACACCGGCGGCACGGGCCTGGGTCTGTCGATCGTCAAGCACGTGGTGCAGCGCCATGGCGGGTCGCTCGAGATCGACAGCGAGCCCGGCAAGGGCTCGCGCTTCCGCCTGCTGCTGCCGGCCGGCCGGGTGCGCCAGCTCAGCCTGGTGAGCCGCCAGGACGAGACAGCCGGCACGGCCTGACCGGCCTGTCGGTCCGCGTCAGACCGGACCGCGCTGCAACACCACCACCGTTTCGCTGCGGTCGGTGGGCCGGCGCTCCCGGGCCAGTTCACGCCAGCCGGCAGCACGGTGGCTGGCGGCCAGGGCTTCGCCCTGTGCCACACCGGGCCCCCGCAAGGGCAGCACCAGCATCAGCACCGGACACACGCCACCGGCCGCGCCATGTGTTGCGTCCACCCGCCGCCGGCCATGCACTTCGAGCGCCGCCACCAGCGACAGTGGCGCCTGCGGCACCGCGATGCAGCGGCCGGCCGGCACATGGCGCACCAGCCGCTCCGCCAGCGGGCGGTTGCTGCGGCCATAGTCCAGCAGGGGCAGCCACAAGGTCATCAGCAGCAGCCAGCACAGCGCCACGCCGCCGGCTGGCAGCACCACGCTCTTCCAGATCACGGCCTGGTGGCGGCCGGTGCGCCAGCGCACCAGGCCCAGCCAGGCCAGCGTGGCCAGGCTGGCCCATGCCAGCGCCAGCCACGACATCTGCGGACTGAAGCCCGGCGCCAGCCGCAGCACCGTGGCCAGCGCCTTGGCCGGCGCGCCGGTCTGCATGGCCGCGTAGAACACCCATACGATGCCGGCGCAGACCGTGAAGAAGAACACCGACAGCCAATCGATGGCGGCCGCGCTGCCGCGCTGCAGCGTCGGCAGCGCAAAGGCCGCCAGCACCGCGATGCCGGGCAGGCCGAGCATCAGCGCGCGGTCAGAGCCATCCATGGCCACGCAGGTGACCGCCGCCACCCCCACACCCAGCAGCGGGATCGCCAGATGCCGCTGCGCCAGGTGCCCGCGCCAGCGCCAGAGTGTCCACAGCGCCAGCGGCCAGGCTGGCCACAGGAACCACAGCAACAGCCGGCCCAGCGAGACCGGATCGACACTGGCCGCCACGCGCCAGACCCAGGCACCGGATGGCCAGGCCACCAGGGCCGCCAGTGCGGTGGCCAGGGCCAGCCAGGGCCGCAACGCACGCAAGGCAGGGTCGTCGGTGCGCCAGCACAGCAGCAGCCCGCCCATGCCCAGCGCCACGGCCATCGCCGGAGCACCGCAGGCCGCCAACGTCGGCAGCATGGCCAGCACACCCAGCTGCGCGGGCCGGCCACGGTGCGGCGCGGCGGCCAAGGCCCATTGCAGCCCGGCCACCGCGGCCAGCTGGGCCAGTTCGGGGGTGGTCTGGTGGCCCAGCTGCAGCAGGCCCAGCGTTGCGATCAGCAGCAGCAGGGCGCCATCGGCCATCGCGCGGGCGTAGTCCACCGGTTTCGCCTCGCCGCCGAAGGCGAACGGCAGCGGCTGCGCTGCATCGCTGCGCGCCAGATGGAACGTGGCATACCACACCGCCACCAGCGTCAGCACCAGCAAGGCGGTGAAGGGGAGGCGGGCGGCCAGTGCGGGGTCGAGCCAACCCTGGCCGGCGCGGATGGCCAGCGCGCCGATCCAGTGCGGCAGCAGGGCGGCATCGATGGGCACACCGCCCAGGGCCGGCGCGAGCCACGGTGCGCGGCCCTCGGCGATCGACAGCATCTGGCCGAAGGCGATCAGTTCGGCGCCGCGCCACGGGTCGCGCCCGAACAGCCCCGGCAGCACATAGGCGGCGCAGAACAGCAGCAGCGCCAGCCGCGGCAGGCGGCGCACTGCATCTTGCGTCACCAGGGCGGGGTTGGGCTTGGGCGTCACCGGGGTGATGATAGGTGTCGATCAGGCATGAAAAAGGGCAGCCTGGGCTGCCCTCTTGTGCATCACCGGCGCCGTTCTGGCCGGGCAGCGGTGACGCTGTGCCCGATCAGGCTGCCGACTTCTTGTTGATGCCGAGGCTGGCGAACTTGTTGCGGAACTTCTCGACGCGGCCGCCCAGGCTGTCCACGCTCTTCTGCGTGCCGGTGTAGAACGGGTGGGTTTCGCTGGTGGTTTCCAGCTTGACCAGCGGCAGCTCACGGCCGTCGTCCATCTTCACGGTCTCTTTCGTGCTCACCGTCGAGCGGGTGACGAACTTGAAGCCGTTGGACAGGTCCACGAAGCACACTTCGCGGTAGTTGGGGTGAATGCCTTCTTTCATGGGAAACCTCTGAGCGCTGGTTGCCGGAAGCCACGCCACACCATGCAGCGCACTTTCCCGAAGCGGAAAACCGCGAATTATAGCGTGGAGGGGTTCACCCGCCGCGCCGCATCATGTCGAAGAAGTCCAGGTTGTTCTTGGTCTGCTTCATCTTGTCGAGCACGAATTCCATCGCCTCGATCTCGTCCATGTTGTAGAGCAGCTTGCGCAGGATCCAGGTCTTCTGCAGGATTTCCGGCTTCAGCAGCAGCTCTTCGCGGCGGGTGCCGGTCTTGTTGATCAGGATCGACGGATACACCCGCTTCTCGGCCATGCGGCGGTCGAGGTGGATTTCGCAGTTGCCGGTGCCCTTGAACTCTTCGTAGATCACCTCGTCCATGCGTGACCCGGTGTCGATCAGCGCGGTGCCGATGATGGTCAACGAGCCGCCTTCCTCGACATTGCGCGCAGCGCCGAAGAACCGCTTCGGCCGCTGCAGCGCGTTGGCATCCACGCCACCGGTCAGCACCTTGCCGCTGCTGGGCAGCACGTTGTTGTAGGCACGCGCCAGGCGGGTGATCGAATCCAGCAGGATCACCACGTCCTTCTTCATCTCGACCAGGCGCTTGGCGCGCTCGATCACCATCTCGGCCACCTGCACATGGCGGGCGGCGGGTTCGTCGAAAGTGGACGAGATCACCTCGCCGCGCACGCCGCGCACCATCTCGGTCACTTCTTCCGGCC
The DNA here is from genome assembly GCA_017999135.1 of Burkholderiaceae bacterium. Lineage (GTDB taxonomy): Bacteria > Pseudomonadota > Gammaproteobacteria > Burkholderiales > Burkholderiaceae_C > Pseudaquabacterium. Next base: position 24,632 of record JAGOBT010000002.1, on the reverse strand, counting down.
GCTCGTCGACCAGCAGCACGATCAGGTGGATCTCGGGGTGGTTGGCCACCAGCGCATGGGCGATGTGCTTCATCATCACCGTCTTGCCGGTCTTGGGCTGGGCCACCAGCAGCGCGCGCTGGCCCTTGCCGATCGGGGCGATCAGGTCGACGATGCGGCCGGTGACGTTCTCTTCGCCCTTGTAGTTGTCACGCTCCAGCTTGAACGGCTCTCTCGGGAAGAGCGGCGTCAAGTTCTCGAACATGATCTTGTGCTTGTTCTCCTCGGGCGTGACACCGTTCACCCGGTCGACCTTGACCAGCGCGAAGTAGCGTTCACCGTCCTTGGGCACCCGCACTTCACCTTCGATCAAATCGCCGGTGTGCAGGTTGAAGCGGCGGATCTGGCTCGGCGACAGGTAGATGTCGTCGGTGCTGGCCATGTAGCTGGCCTCGATGGAGCGCAGGAAGCCGAAGCCGTCGGGCAGCACTTCGAGCACGCCGTCGCCAAACACCTGCTCGCCGGCGCGGGCGCGCTTCTTCATGATGGCGAACATCAGCTCCTGCTTGCGCAGGCGCGAGACGTTGTCGATCTCCAGCGCCTCGCCCATCGTGATGAGTGCGGAGACGTGGAGCGCCTTCAGTTCGGAAAGATGCATGGATGGATCACCGGGAGGTGGTGGCAGCGCGCCGGGCCAGGGCTGTCTTGCCGGGTGATGCCGGTGCGCCCGCAGGGGCGGCACCGTCATCCAGGAGCCAATGGCCGTGCAGGTCGGGCGCAGAAACTGCCGCCAGCCACCGGCGCGTTTGGCGCCAGGGCGGTCGTGAGCACGGGGGTTTGGCCGATCCCTCGCGCCGGGGCCGGGTCTGGAACCCGCGGGCGAGGTGGCTGGCATTGCCGGGCGGCCGGTGCCTTGCGAGGCACCTCACCCGACGAATCAGGACAACATTATAGATGCGGCTCGATGAAGGCCGTCAGCTGGGCCTTGGAGAGCGCGCCCACCTTGGTGGCGGCGAGCTGGCCGTCCTTGAACAGCATCAGCGTCGGGATGCCGCGGATGCCGAACTTGGCCGGCACTTCGCGGTTTTCGTCGACATTCATCTTGGCGATCTGCAGGCGGCTGCCGAATTCCTTGGCGGTTTCGTCCAGGATGGGCGCAATCATCTTGCAGGGGCCGCACCATTCAGCCCAGTAGTCCACCAGCACCGGCGTGCCCGACTTCAGCACGTCGGCTTCGAAGGTGGCATCGGTGGTGTGCTTGATCAGGTCGCTGCTCATTGTTGTTCCTTGGGGGCCCGTTGGCCGGTGGCGGCGGCCCGGTGGGCCGGCCGGAATCTGGCGGGCGCCAGGCGCCACGTCGCTGGGTAAAGCGCAGACGCTTTAATTTTGGCACAAAGGCCCGGTTCGCGTGCTGCCACGGCCTGGCGCGGTGGCTGTGGGCCGGTGCCGAAGTGCGCAAGCAAAGCCGTGCTCTTTGTGCGTTCAGCAGCCGGCGAGTTCGGTCCAATCGAGCAAAACCACCGAGCTTTGCATGGCCGCCCCTTTGCCGCCCCGTTCCACCGCCCAAGCCGTGCGCCACCTCGGCCGCTTTCAACTGCTGCGGCTGCTGGGCAAGAGCGCGCGCACGATGTCGTGGCTGGTGATGGACCCGCGCGCCGGTCAGGAGATGGTGCTGATGCTGCCGCGCAGCCAGCCCGCCGATGCGGCCGCCATGCAGCGCTGGCTGGACAGCGCCCGACGTGCCGCACGCATCGACCACCCCAGCCTGGTGCCCGCCGTGGAGGTGGGTGAGCACGACCGCTGGCCCTACATGGCCTATGACCGCGGCACGGACGTGACGCTGGCCGAGCGCCTGGGCAGCAAGGGCGTGCCCGGCACCGAGGTGGTGCCGTGGATGTTGCAGGTGTTGCAGGGCCTGGCCTTTGCGCATGAGGCAGGCCTGGCCCACCATGATGTGCAGGCGGGCATGCTGGCGCTGTCAGAGGGCGGCAACTGCCGGTTGATGGGCCTGGGCGTGGTGCTGCCGCCCGAGGGCGATGGCCTGCAGGCGCAACGCCGCGCTGCAGAACGCGACGTGCTGGGCCTGGGCCTGGTGCTGCACCATGCCCTGGCGGGCATGCCGCCGCTGGAGCTGCCGGACACCGGCGCGGCCATCGAGCGCATGCCGCCGCTGGGCCGCGAGATCGTGCGCCTGCCGTGGACGGGCGCGCATCCCATTCCCGAGCCGCTGCGTGCCATCGTCAACCGGGCCACCGACCGCCAGGAGCGGCAGCGCTACCGCAATGCGCGCACGCTCGAGCGTGCGCTCAGCGGCTGGCTGCGCACCGACGGCGAGGCCGGTGGCGGCCCGATCATGCTGTTGCTCGACCGCATGCGCGCGGCCGGCCTGCTGCCGGCCATGCCTGGTGGTGCCAGCCGCGCTGCACGGCTGGCCTCGCTGGAGCGTGAGCGCAGCACCGAGCTGGCCGAGATCGTGATCCAGGATGTGGGCCTCACCTTCGAATTGCTGCGCAGCGTCAACGGTGCGATGGCGCGAGGCGCGCTGGGCGGCGGCAATGGGCCGATCCTGACGGTGCGGCGAGGCCTGGAGATGCTGGGCATCGACGGTGTGCGGCGGGCCGCGTCCACGCTGCGGCCCTGGCCAGGCCCGCTGAACGAGGCCCAGGCGGCCGAGCTGTCGGCCTTGCTCGACCGCGTGCGCCTGGCTGGCCGCGTGGCGCAGTGGCTGCGCCCGGCCGGCTACGACGCCGAGGTGGTGTATCTGCTGGCCATGCTGCAGAACCTGGGCCGCCTGGCGGTGCAGTACCACTTTCCGGAAGAGGCTGCCCAGATCCGGCGGCTGATGCAGCCGGCTCCACCCCCCCGCCCCGGTGAGCCCGAGGACCCCGGCATGGGAGAGGAGGGGGCGTCGTTTGCCGTGCTGGGCGTGGATGTGGACGCGCTGGGTGTGGCGGTGGCGCGCCACTGGGGCCTGGACGAGAGCGTGGTGCACATGATGCGCCGGGTGCCCTGGACGGCGCCGGTGCACACCCCCGATGGCGATGACGACCTGCTGCGCCTGACCGCCAGCTGCGCCAACGAGGTGGTCGATTCGCGCGGGGTGCCGGCGCACCACCGCGTGGCCTGGCTGCAGCGCGTGGTGCAGCGCTACGGGCGCGTGCTGGGCGTGACCCTGCGCGACCTGCAGTCGGCGGCGCAGGGCATCTCACCGTATGACGAGCCTGCCGGCGATGCCGCCGGCGCCGCGCCGCAGACCGCCAGCGCCGCCGGCGCGGCTGCCGGCGTGCCGGCCGGGATGGCGCCATGACCCCAGCACCCGGGGCGCGCCTGGGGCGCTACCGGCTGCTGTCGACGCTGGGCCGCGGCGCGCAGGCCACGGTCTGGCGGGCGCATGACGAACGGCTCGACCGCCAGGTGGCGCTCAAGCTGCTGACGCCTGAAGCCTGCCAGCCGGTGCCTGGCCAGCCGCCCAGCCAGTGGATGCAGGAGGCGCGCGCCGTCAGCAGGCTGGCGCATCCGCACATCGTGCCGGTGTTCGACGCCGAGCAGATCGACGGCCAGGCCTGCCTGGTGTTCGAGCTGGTGACCGGCAGCACCCTGGCCGAGCGCCTGCGCCGCCAGGGCCCGATGCCCGCGCGCGACGCGGTGGAACTGATGCTGGGCGTGGTGGACGCGCTGCGTGCGGCCCACGCGCAGGGCATCGTGCACCGCGATCTGAAGCCGTCGAACATCCTGGTCGATGCCGAGGGCCGGGCGCGGGTGATGGACTTCGGCATTGCCGCGCGGCTGGATGCCGACGCACCCGACGGTGGGGATCCACTGGCTGGCTGCATCGTGGGCACGCCGGGCTACCTGTCGCCCGAGGCGGCGGTGGCGGCCCCGCCGTCGGGCCAGATGGACGTGTTTGCCGCCGGCCTGGTGCTGGCCGAATTGCTGACCGGCCAACGCCTGCTGGCCGAGCGCGAGCCGCATGCCGCGGTGCGCCGCGTGCGCACCGACGACCTGCTGCTGCCCGAGACGGCCGACGTCGACGACCGCCTGCGCGCCATCGTGCAGCGTGCCATTGCCCGTGACCCGGCCGACCGCTACGACAGCGCCGCCAGCCTGCGTGACGCGCTGATGCAGTGGCTTGCCCCGCTGGACGAGCCACAGGCCGGCACCGGCCATGGCACGCTGGACTTCCTGCTGCGCCGCATGCGCCACAAGAGCGACTTCCCGGCGCTCACCGGGCAGGTGCTGCGCATCCAGCGCATGGCCAACTCCGACCACGAGACGCTGCACAACCTGGCCGACGAGATCCTGAAGGACGTGGCGCTGACCCAGAAGCTGCTGCGCCTGGTCAACACCGTGCATTACCGGCGCAATGGCCACGGCGTGGCCACTGTGTCGCGTGCGGTGGCGCTGGTGGGGCTGGCCGGCATCCGCAACCTGGCGCTGTCGCTGGTGCTGCTCGAGCACATGAAGGACAAGGCGCACGCCCAGCGGCTGAAGGAGGAATTCCTGCGGTCGATGCTGGCGGCGCAGCTGGCGCACACGCTGTCAGCCGGCGCACGGGACGCGGAGGAGGCCTTCCTCGGGGCCATGTTCTACAACCTGGGCAAGCTGCTCACCGAGTACTACTTTCCCGACGAGGCCGAGGCCATCCGCACCCAGCTGCGGCTGACGCCGGCGCCACCCGGCGGCCGCACCCACCCCGACCAGCTGGCCGACCGCGCGGCCCACACGGTGCTGGGTCTGGGGTTCGAGGCGCTGGGCATGGGCGTGGCGCGCCACTGGAGCCTGCCGGACAGCCTGCAGCGCTGCATGCGCCGGCCCGACGGCGTGGTGCCGGCCCAGACCCTGGCCACCGGCGCCGAGCGACTGCGCTGGCTGGCCGTGGCGGCCAACGAGGTGTCTGACGCGATGTGGCAAGCCGACGACGCCGGCCTGCCGGCCAGCCTCGACGCGGTGGTGCAGCGCCACGGCCGCGTGCTGGGGCTGGCCGTGCCCGAATTGCGCCGGGCGGTCGACATGGCGCGTGGTGTCATGGCCGAGATGGCACCCGCCATGGGCCTGGTGCTGCCGCGCGGCAGCCGCGGCCAGCAGGTGCTGGACGTGGCCGGCCCGGCCGAAGCCCCCGACACACTCACCGCGCACCGGCTGGTGGCCACGCTGCCCGCCGGCCTGTCCGATGGGGTGGCGGGCGGGCCGAGGCGGACGCTGCCGGTGGCAGTCGGCAGCCCAGACGCCACCACGCTGCACCTGGCGGACCCGCGCCAGTCTGGTGCGCCGCACGCCGCGGCCGCTGTGGTCAGCGACGTGCTGGCTGCCGGCATCCAGGACATCACCGACACCCTGGCCGGCGACACCTTCCGCCTCAACGAGGTGCTGCGCATGGTGCTCGAGACGATGTACCGGGCGCTGGGCTTCCAGCGCATGGTGTTCTGCCTGCGTGACCCGGCCAGTGGCCGGTTGAACGGCCGCTTCGGCCTGGGTGACCGGGCGGCGGCGCTGAGCCCGCTGTTCCAGGTGCCATTGCGCTGGCCGGCCCACCAGCCACCCGACCTGTTCGGTGCGGTGTGCCTCAAGGGCAGTGACACGCTGATCGCCGATGCGCATGCGCCCGCCATCGCCCAGCGGCTGCCGGCCTGGTACCGCCAGCAGGTGAATGCGCCGTCGTTCCTGTTGTTGCCGATGCTGATGAAGCAGGCGCCGTTCGCGCTGATCTACGCCGACCAGGCCCAGGTGGGCAACCTGCTGGTGGGCGACCGGGAACTGGCGCTGCTGCGCACGCTGCGCAACCAGGCGGTGATGGCGTTCCGGCAGTCGGCAGCACCTGCGTGAGCAGGCCGCGGGGCTGACAGATCTGGGTGGGGGTGACGAGCCTGACCCCGGCACTGGTCACAACGGTTGGGGCTGCTTCGTTCCCGACCTGACCCGGTTGGCCGCGCTTCCATGCGGGGAGGCCCGTCACCGGCGATTGTAGGTGAAGCCCTCGGCATGGCCGGTGGGTGCGGCGGGTGACAATCCACGCTTCGGTCTTTGCAGCCCGCCATGCTCCCAGCCACCCTGGCCCTGGTCGACGACGACGCCACCTTCAGCGAATACCTCGCCGCCTACCTGGCCGGCCGGGGCGTGGCGGTGCAGTGGTTCGCCGACAGCGACGACCTGCTGTGCAGCGCGCAGCCCTTCGGTTTCGATTTCTACGTGGTCGATCTGATGCTGCCCGGCATCGACGGCCTGAGCCTGATCCGCCTGCTGCGCCGCCGTTCCGACGCCGGCATGCTGGTGGTGTCGGGCAAGCTGGCCGACGACGTCTTCGACCAGGTGATGCTGGCCGGCGCCGACATGCACCTGGCCAAGCCGGTCACCTTCGAGCAGGTGGCGCTGGCGGTGGCGGCGGTGTTCCGGCGCTCTGGCGGCAAGCCGATCCAGCAGGCCGCGTGGCGGCTGGACGAAGCCGCCCGCCGCCTGCTGGCGCCCGACGGCGCGGTGATCGACCTGAGCCCCACCGACGCCAGCGTGCTGGCCTGCCTGCTGGAAGCCGACGGCGCCGCCGTGGCGCGTGACACGCTGGCCCAGCGCCTGGGTCTGTCGCTCACCGAAGACCCGAACCTGCTGCACGCCACCATCTACCGCCTGCGCCGCCGCATCGAACGGGCCACGCCAGGGCTGGTGCCGCTGCAGTCGAAGTCGCGCGTGGGCTACGTGTTCCGCGCGCCGCTGGTGCCGGCCTGAGCGGCCGCCCGCCAACCGGCGTGTGCAGCGCGCTGCTGTCGCCCTCGGCGACCGGGTCAGCTGCGCTGGCGCTGCGCGGGTTCAGCAGGGGCCGCACCGCCGCCCACCAGCGCTTCGGCCAGATCGTCGTCCATGCCCCAGTCGTCGGCAGGCAGCGGAAACACCAGCTGCGCGACGAAGCCGCGCGGCAGCTCGTTGCCCAGCACGAGCTGGCCGCCGTGCAGGTCCATCACCTGGCGCGCGATCGACAGGCCCAGTCGGCGCCGCTCCGGCGGGTCCTGCAACTGCGCCGGCGCGATGCCCGGGCCGTCGTCCGACACCACCAGCCGCAAGCCGCCGCCGTGGGGTGGCGTGTCGATGGTGAGCAGCACGTTCACCTGCGGGCCGCCATGCACGAAGGCGTTGGTCAGCAGATTGCGCAGCGCCAGCCGCACCAGGCCGGGTTCCACCTCCAGGCTGTCGATGTCGGTGCGCCAGTCCACCGTCAGCCGCTCCAGCTGGCGGGCCCCCAGGTCACCCAGCGTCAGCTCGACCAGGAAGTCCAGTGCCACGTCCTGCCGCACCAGCGGGGTGCCGCGCGACAGCAGCGTGGCCGCGGCCAGGGTGTTGTCCAGCACCGAGCGCACGTCGCCCAGCACCGCCTGCGCCTGCATCAGCTGCGCACCCAGCTGGGCGGCGGGCGCGCCGCGCGGGTCGTGCAGCGCCTGCACGGCGGTCTGCATGGCCTGGCCGGCGCGCTGCAGCGGCTGGCGGATCTCCTGCGCCAGCATCTGCAGCAGGTGCTCGCGCTCGTCTGCCAGTTCGTCGCGCTGGGCCAGCAGGGCCTGCAGTTCCTGCGCCGTCTGCTCGGCCGCCGCGCGGCTGGCAGATTCGTCGATCTGGGCCTGGCGCGCCTGCAGTTCGGTGCGGTGCAGGTCGTCAAGCACCATGCCCAGGTAGCCCAGGTTGCCGAACAGCGCGGCCACGCCAGCGGCGCCCAGCACCAGCCACCAGTCCCAGCGGCCGGCCACGGGCGCCGCGGCCGCAATCGCGATGGCGCGCAGCGCCAGCGCCGCGGTCAGCAGCCACTCGGCCCAGGCCACCCAGCGGGCGGTGGCTGCGCCGCTGCTGCGGCTGTCTTCCCAGGCATGCTGGCCGATGATGGCCGTGCCCAGGATCAGCACCGCGTTGGCATAGCTGGCCGGCACGCGCGGGTCCTCGGACTGCAGGCAGGCCAGCCAGCCGAGCGCCACCCCTGCCGCCAGGGTGGCACCGGCGCCCAGGTGCAGCGGCCGGCCCATGTGGCGCCGCAGCGCCAGCACCCGCAGCAGCAGCGCTGCCAGCACCAGCGCCGGCAGCCACCCCTGCTGCACCGCAACGGGCAGGTGCGGCGGCAACGGGTGGGCCAGGCCGCCCAGGGCCAGGCTGACGCCCAGCGCCAGCGTGCCGGCTGCCCACAGCTGCACCGTCCGGGCATGGCGCGGGCCGCGCAGCATCAGCCAGGCGGCGCAGGCCATCATCAGCTGCAGCAGCCCGACGGTGGCCGCGGCCAGCGGCGCGAGGAAGTCAGGGTTCACCGGCGCCCGCTCCGGCTGGCTGGGCACTGGTTGCGCCTGCCGCGGCCACCGGTGCGCGCTGCGGAAACACCAGCCGGGCCACCAGCCCGTGCGGGTGGCGCGGCTGCAGGCTCAGGCTGCCGCCATGGCGGGCCATCACCTCGCGCACGATGGACAGGCCCAGCCCGCGCGCGGTGGGCTGGCGCCCGGTGGCATGGGCGGGTGTGGCCTGCCAGTCCGGCGGCGGGCCGACACCGTCGTCGATGATGCTGAGCGCCAGCGCCGGCGGCATCGGCTGGGCGTCGCACTGGATCAGCACCGACACCGCCGGCCCGCCATGGCTGAAGGCGTTGCGCAGCAGGTTGCGCAGCGCCAGCCGCACCAGGCCGGCTTCCAGCTCGGCGGTGTCTGGCAGATCCTGCCAGCGCACCCGCACCAGGCGGCGCTGCGCATCGGGCAGGTCGGCCAGCGCCTGCGCGATCAGCGGCGCCAGCGGGGTGTCGGGCATGTACAGGGCACCGCCGCCGCCCAGCAGGTTGGCGGCCGCCAGCGTGTTGTCCAGCACCGAGCGCACGTCGGCCAGCACGCCCTGGGCCCGCTGCAGCCGCTCAGCGGCCAGTGGCAGCACGTCGTGCCGGGGTTCGTCCAGCACGGCGCGAGCCGCCTGCAGCGCACCGCTGGCGTTGTGCAGCGGCTGGCGGATCTCGTGCGCCAGCAGCCCGAGCAGGCGGTCGCGCTCGGCGGCCAGTTCGTCGCGCTGCAGCAGCAGGTCACGCAGGCTGGCGGCGCGGTCCTCGGCCGCTTCGCGGCGCAGGCGCTCGGTCCATTGGGCCTCGACGGCCGCACGCTCGGCCGCGCGGCTGCGTCCCAGCACCAGACCCAGGTAGCCCAGGTTGCCGAACAGTGCGGTCACCACCGCCAGCACCACCGCCAGGGCCAGGTCCCAGCTGTTGGCGGCGCCGTCAGCGGGTGCCCAGCCGGCCAGCCCGGCGGCCGTGCGCAGCCCGATGGCCAGCGCCAGCAGGCTTTCGGCGGCGGCCAGACCGTGGCCAATGCGTGCGTCCAGCAGTTGCCCGACGGCCACCGCGTGCCGCGCCAGCACCAGGGCGCCGGCCGCCAGCATCAGCGCGCTCAGCACCCAGGGCGCCTGCGCGGCCGGCAGCAGGGCGGCCAGGTGGTGTACCACGGCGGCCAGTGCCCAGGCTGATGCGGCGCGCCGCACCTGCAGCGGCCACCCCAGTTCCTGCCGCAGCGCCAGGATGCGCAGCACGAAGGCGCCTGCCATGCAGTGGAAGGCCAGCGTCGCGCCTGACCTGCCGGGCAGCCAGGCATGCAGACCCAGCAGCACCAGCGCCAGTCCGGCCAGCATGGCGCCACCCACCCACAGGGCCAGCGGCAACACCGGATGGCGCCGGCGCAGCAGGCGCCACAGGGTCAGCGCCAGCAGGCCGTACAGCACGCCTGCCACCAGGGCAATCAGCGCAAGCGGGGTGAACGGCAGCATGGGTGGGTCAGCGGGATGGGCGGGCCCGACACGACCCCTGGGCGGCACAGACCGGCGCGGCGATTGTGCCGCCAGGCCTGCAGCCCGCCAGCTGGTCAGCCACCGACGCGGCGGGGGCGGGCTTGCCGGCGCAGGGCAGCGCTGTCTGCCCGGACGGCCTGGCAGTGCAGCAGGGTCGATCCGTCCGGCAGCGTCTGCAGCGCGCCGCTGCGGGTCAGGTCCATCATCACCCGGCTGACCATGGCGCGCGAGGCGCCGATCATGTCGGCGATGGCCTGGCGGCCGATGCGGCCGCGCACGACGGGCTGGCCGTCCTGCAGGTCGGCCAGGTCCAGCAACTGCTGCACCACGCAGCCGCGCACATCGTGCAGGGCCAGCAGGGTGATGCGGCGGTTCTTGCGCCGCACCCGTTGCACCATCAGCTTCAGCAGGGCCGGCAGCAGCGTCCGGGATTCCTGCAGACAGTCCAGAAAGGCGCTGCGGCTGATCACCAGCACCTCGCTGGGCACGCTGCAGCGCACCGCGGCCGACTGGGGCTGGCCGTCGATTGCGCTGAGTTCGCCGAAGTGGTCGCCCGGGCGCAGCAGGTCGATCACCAGGCTGCGGCCTTGCGGGTTGCGCCGCACCACCTGCGCCTGGCCCTGCAGCAGCGCGAACAGCGCGGTCTCGCGGCTGCCCTGCTCCAGCACCATGGCCTGGCGGTTCAGCCGGCGCACGGCCGCGTGCGCCGCCAGCTGGCGCGCCAGCGCCGGTTCCAGGTGGCGCAGCAGCGGCACGCCGGCCAGCGTGTCCACATCCACCTGCGGCCGTGGCGGCAGGTCGGTCAGCGGGCGGGCTGGCAGCGCCAGCGACGCCAGCCGCAGCGGGCTGACGGCAGCACCGGTGCGAAGATCAGGTGTGATGAATTCGGACATGACGTTGGAGATCTGACTTCCAACAAATCATATCTGATCAATCGAAATCGCTGTAGGGAAACCTGGATGCGGTGACGCATCCAGATGGTCCAGGTCTGGCGGGTGGCCGGCCGGGCCGGTTCAGCGCAACTGCAGCGCGTCGTCGCCGAAGTGCAGGCCCAGCGGCTCGATCAGCAACTGCTTGGGGCCGGCCTCCACCTGGCCGGCCACGTGGGCGCCGATGCCCAGGCCCTGGGCGATGGCCACGGTGCGCTCGGCATCACCCGGGGCGACAAACAGCGCGAAGCCGGCGCCCATGTTCAGCGTGCTGTAGGCCTCCTGGTCGTCCTGCCGGGCCTGCTGCTGGATGAAGCGCAGCACCGGCGGCACCGGCGGCACGGTGTGGATGCGGTAGGTGAAGGTGCCCGGATGGCGCAGCAGCTTGCGCCAGCCGTGGCCGGTGATGTTGGCGTTGTAGTGCGGCACGATGCCGGCGGCCCACAGGGCCTCGGTCACCGGCGAATACAGCACCGTGGGCGCCAGCAGGGCCTCGCCATAGCTGAGCCCTGGCGCGATCTCGGTCAGGTAGCCCTGCGGCAGGCGCTCGACCAGCTTGCGGGCCAGGCTCAGGCCGTTGGCATGGATGCCGCTGGAATTCAACAGCACGATGGCGTCGCCGGCGGCCAGCTTGTCGCCCACGCTCAGCCGCTGCTTGGGGTTCACCAGGCCGGTGCAGCTGGCCGCCAGGTCGATGCGGCCGCCCTCGACGATGCCGGCCAGCGCCGGCGTCTCGCCGCCGCCCCAGGCCACGCCGCAGGTGTCGCAGGCGGCCTTCCAGCCGGCCACCAGGGCCTGGGCGCGTGCGGCGTCGCCAAACCAGTCTGAACCGCCGGCGGCCCAGTAGGCCTGCACCACCAGCGGCGTGGCGCCGACGGTGATCAGGTCGTTGACCGCCATCGCGATGGTGTCCTGCGCGATGCCGGCATACCAGCTGCGGCCGGTGAGGGTGGCCATCTCGTCGGCCACCAGCGCCTTGGAGCCCAGGCATTCGACGATGCTGGCGATGTAGAACGGCCCCACGTCGACCACATAGGCCGATTCGCCGCGCGAGGCGGCCACCTCGGTGAAGCCATGCCCCCCCAGGTGGCCGGCCGTGGCGGCGGCCGCGCGCTGGGCGCTGACCTTCAGCGGGTCGATCAGGTCGTAGTTGACGCCCGCCTGCTCATAGCTGAGCGTGCCGGGGTTGGAAGGGGCATGGGAGGCAGACATGGGCCAGATTATCGGCGAGCCCTGCGCGCTGCCTCTGGTTGCCGGGGACAGGCCGCCAGCATGGCCCGCCGGGGGGCGCCACCTAGAATGACGGGATGTCTCATGTCGTTCTGGCCCGCAAATACCGGCCCCGCAGCTTTGCGCAGATGGTGGGCCAGGCGCATGTGGTGCAGGCGCTCGGCAATGCGCTGACCAGCGGGCGGCTGCACCATGCCTATCTGTTCACCGGCACGCGCGGCATCGGCAAGACCACGGTCAGCCGCATCCTCGCCAAGAGCCTGAACTGCACCGGCCCCGACGGCAACGGCGGCGTCACTGCCGAGCCCTGCGGCGTGTGCCAGGCCTGCACCGAGATCGACGCCGACCGCTACATCGACTACATCGAGCTCGACGCCGCCAGCAACCGCAGCATCGACGAGATCCGTGACCTGATCGAGCGCGCCGCCTACAAGCCCAGCGTCGGCCGCTACAAGGTCTTCATGATCGACGAGGCGCACCAGCTCACCAAGGACGCCTTCAACGCGCTGCTGAAGACGCTGGAGGAGCCGCCGGACTACCTGAAGTTCGTGCTGGCCACCACTGACCCCGAGAAGATGCTGCCCACGGTGCTGAGCCGCTGCCTGCAGTTCAACCTGCGGCCGATGGCGCCCGAGACCGTGGCTGCGCACCTGCAGCAGGTGCTGGCGGCCGAGGGCGTGGCCGCCGATCCCGGCGCCATCCGGCTGCTGTCGCGGGCGGCACGCGGGTCGATGCGCGACGCGCTGTCGCTCACCGACCAGGCGATCGCCTTCGGCGCCGGCAGCCTGGCCGAGGACGGCGTGCGCGCCATGCTGGGCACGGTGGACCGATCGCATGCCGCCACACTGGTGCAGGCCCTGGCCGGCCGCGACGGCCCGGCCGTGCTGGCCACGGTGGACGCGCTGCGTGGCCTGGGCCTGTCGGCTGCCGGCACGCTGGAAGAAATGGCCGGCCTGCTGCAGCAGATGGCGGTGGAACAGGCCGTGCCCGGCGCGCTGGACGATGCCGATCCCGACACCGCCGGCGCCCGCGCCTTGGCGGCGCAGATGCCGCCCGACGAGACCCAGCTGCTCTACAGCATCGTGGTGCACGGCCGCGCCGAGCTGAGCCTGCTGTCCGACGAGTACGCCGCGCTCACCATGGTGCTGCTGCGCCTGCTGGCCTTTCCGCCGGCCGGACCGGCGCCGGTGCCGGCCACTGCACCGCGTGCGGCGCCGCTGGTGGCCGCTGCGCGTGAGGCACGCAGCACCGCGCCGGCGCGGCCGGTGGTGCCGGTGGCGGCGCCGCTGCCTCGGCCGGTCCCCGCGCCGCAGGCGCAGGTCCCCGTCCAGCAGGCGCCGGTCCGCGTGCCGCAGGCGCAGGTGCCGCCGGCAGCTGCCGTGCCGGCCGTACCACCGCGCCCGGCCGCCGCACCGCCGGTGCTGCCGGCGGTTGTGGCGCGTGTGCCTGCCGTGCCGCCGGTGCGCCCGCAGCCGCCCGCCGCAGCACCCCGGCGTGTCACCGCCGAGGAGCCGCCCCCCTGGGCCGACGAGGTGGTTCCCGACGACTTCAGCGCGCAGGACGCGGCCGATGCCGACCTGCGGCTGCCGCCCGATCCGGTGGCCGAGCCCCAGGCGTCCGTTGCGCCGCCTGCCCGCCCGCTGGCGGCTGCCGTCGCCGCGGTCGCGCCGCTGATCACCACGCCGCTCGGCGACCGCTGGGCCGCCCTGGTGCGGCCGCTGGCAGCCGCCGGCAGCCTGGTGGCGATGGTGCGTGAACTGGCCTGGCAGGCCGAGCTGCTGGCCGTCACCCCGGCCGGCGGCGGTGGCCAGTGCTGGCAGCTGCGTGTCGAGCGCGAGAGCCTGCGCAACCCCGGCCTGGCGGCCAAGCTGGCGGCGGCGCTGGCCGAATCGCTGGGCGAGCCGGCCCAGGTCGACGTGGTGGCCGGCGTGGCGCAGGATTCCATCGCCCGGCGTGACAACCATGCGCGTGAATCGGCCCAGCGCGCCGCCGAGCAGCTGATCCACGCCGACCCCGAGGTGCGCGCACTGATGGCACAGTTCCGCACCGCCCGCATCGTGCCGGGCTCGATCCAACCCATCGCCGCCGACAGCGGCCCGACGACTCCACCCAAGGCATCCCCACCATGATGAAGAACCAACTGGCCGGCCTGATGAAGCAGGCCCAGGCCATGCAGGACAACCTGAAGAAGGCCCAGGACGAACTCGCCACCATCGAGGTGACGGGTGAGTCCGGCGCCGGCCTGGTCAAGGTGCAGATGACCTGCAAGCACGACGTGCGCCGCGTCACCATCGACCCGAGCCTGCTGGCCGATGACAAGGACATGCTGGAAGACCTGGTGGC
>JAGOBT010000002.1:0-10274 GCA_017999135.1 Burkholderiaceae bacterium | reverse complement strand
AGGTGACGGGTGAGTCCGGCGCCGGCCTGGTCAAGGTGCAGATGACCTGCAAGCACGACGTGCGCCGCGTCACCATCGACCCGAGCCTGCTGGCCGATGACAAGGACATGCTGGAAGACCTGGTGGCTGCCGCCTTCAACGACGCAGTGCGCCGCGTCGAGAGCACCACGCAGGAGAAGATGGGCAAGCTCACCGCCGGCATGCCGAACATCCCTGGCATGAAGTTCCCGTTTTGACCCCCCCCCGTAGCGCCTGCGGCGCTCCCCCCGAGGGGGGCGCCGCCAGTGGCCCGGCGAAGCCGGTTCCACGGCGGCCGCTGGATCTGCCGCGCCTTGATCCGCTTGTGGCCGGACGGACAAGATGGCCGAGCGCAGCCTCGACGGCCTGATCGACGCGCTGCGCCGCCTGCCTGGCGTGGGCCAGAAGTCGGCCCAGCGCATGGCCTACCACCTGCTGCAGCATGACCGCGACGGCGCCCAGCGCCTGGCGCAGGCGCTGCAGGCCGCCACGCTGGCGGTGCAGCACTGCGCCCGCTGCCACACCTTCACCGAAGAGACGCTGTGCGCCACCTGCTGCGACCCGCAGCGCGACGCCCGGCAATTGCTGGTGGTGGAGAGCCCGGCCGACCAGGCGGCGATGGAGCGCAGCGGCAGCTACCGCGGCCTGTACTTCGTGCTGATGGGGCGCTTGAGCCCGCTCGACGGCATTGGCCTGGCCGACATCGGCGTGCACCCGCTGCTGGAACGTGCCGCCGACGGCGTGGTCCAGGAGGTGATCCTGGCCACCGGCTTCTCAGCCGAGGGCGAGGCCACCGCCCATGTGCTGGCGCAGGCGCTGCGCAGCCTGCCCGGGCCCGGTGGCGTGCCGCTGACCGTGACGCGCCTGGCGCGCGGCGTGCCGGTGGGCAGCGAGCTGGAATACGTCGACCTGTCGACGCTGGCGCACGCGCTGAGCGACCGGCGTTGAACGGCCTGCAATGAACGGCCTGCGCTGCGGCGCGGTGCGCCCGCTCAGTTCGCCGGCTTGCGCTGGCGGGCGGTGGCCGCAGGCTTGGTCAGCCGCTTGGCCGGGGCAGCCTTGGTGGCCACCCGGGTGCCCTTGCTGCTCACCAGCACGGTCACCGTCTGCCCCGGCTTGAAGCGCGCGCCCACGGCCACGCCGTTGAGCTGTGCCAGTTGGTCGGGCTGCATGCGGTAGCGCCTGGCCAGCGCAGCCACGCTGTCGCCCTTTTTGCCGACCTTGATGCGGGCCTGCCGCCGTGGCGGCACGTCGGGCGCCAGGGCCAGCGTGGCATGGTCGGCGATGTGCTCGGCGACGTCCTCGGTGCGGTGGGCGCCACGGGGCACCAGCAGGGTGGACCCGGCCTTGACCACCATGCCCTTGGGAATGTTGTTGATGGCGCGCAGCTGCGCTTCGTCCATGCCCACCAGGCGGGCGGCTTCGGCCGGCTTCACCGTCTTCGGGGCCACCCAGGCTGTCCAGCTGGCCAGGGTGCCGCGGTGCTGCGCCAGTGCCCGCACGAAGCGGTTGGCGTTGTCGTAGGGCAGCAGCACCTGCGGCGTGCCGGCGGCCAGGATCACCGGCTTGTTCATCTGCGGGTTCAGCTGCTTGAACTCGTCGATCGGCAGGCCGGCCAGCCGGGCGGCCAGGTCGAGGTCGATGTCGCGCTCGATGGCCACCGACACGAAATACGGGTGGTTCTGCAGCGCCGGCAGCGTCAGGCCGAAGGCCTGCGGGTTGGCGACGATGTTCTCCACCGCCTGCAGCTTGGGCAAGTAGTTGCGCGTCTCGTCGGGCATGCGCAGGCTGTCGTAGTCGGTGGGCAGGCCGGCACGCTGGTTGCGGGTGATGGCGCGCTGCACGCTGCCCTGGCCCCAGTTGTAGGCGGCCAGCGCCAGCTGCCAGTCGCCGAACATGCCGTGCAGCATCTGCAGGTAGTCGAGCGCGGCGCGGGTGGACGCCAGCACATCGCGCCGGTCGTCGCGGAACACGTTCTGCCGCAGGTCGAAATCACGCCCGGTGCCAGGGATGAACTGCCACATGCCCGACGCCTTGGCGCTGCTCATGGCCTGCGGGTTGAAGGCGCTTTCGATGAACGGCAGCAGCGCCAGTTCGGTGGGCAGGCCGCGCTTGTTCACTTCTTCAACGATGTGGAAGAGGTAGCGGCCGCCGCGCTCGGTCATGCGCTGCATGTAGTCGGGGCGGCTGGCGTACCACTGCTGCCACTTGTCGACCCGCTCGTTCTGCAGGTCGGGAATGGCCACGCCCTGGCGCACCCGCATCCACAGGTCGGTCTGGGTGCCGGGGGCGCCCAGGTCCAGCAGTTCGGTGGGCCGCAGCGGGTCGATGGCGATCGGGCCGCTGTTGGTGGGCTGGGGCACCACGTCGACCAGGGCCGGCGCGGCCTTCATGGCCGGTGCAGGTGCCGGGACCACGGCGACCGGTGCAGGCGCGGCCGCCGGGGCCGGTGCCGGCGCCGGTGGCGCAGGCACCGATGCGCAAGCGCCCAGCAGCAGGGCCAGCAGCAGCGGGGCCAGGGCGGTGCGGTGAGTCAGGGGCGCGCGCGTTCGGGCGTCGGTCGGCGGGCCGGCGTGGGGAGGGGTCATCGGAAACTGTTCTTCCATTCGCGCAGGGCGCCCAGCACCGCCGGCCCGCTGCGGTCAGCCGCCCCGCGCGACTGCGCGGCGGTGACCACATCGGGCGCATCGCAGCGCATGAAGGGGTTGATCGCACGTTCTTGCGCGATGGTGGATGGCAGCGTGGGCAGGCCGTCGGCCCGCAGGGCACGGCAGGCCACGGTGTAGCGGGCCAGCGCAGCATTGGCTGGCTCCACGGCGTTGGCGAACTTCAGGTTCGACTCGGTGTATTCATGGGCGCAGCACACCCGGGTGTCGCCCGGCAGCGCGGCCAGGCGGCCGAGCGACTGGTGCATCTGCGCCGGCGTGCCTTCAAACAGCCGGCCGCAGCCGCCGGAGAACAGCGTGTCGCCGCAGAACAGCAACGGCGCCTGGCCATCGCCAGCCGGCAGGAAATAGGCAATGTGGCCGGCCGTGTGGCCGGGCACGTCGATCACCTGGAAGCGCAGGCCGAGCACGTCGACACTGTCGCCATCGGCCAGCGGGGTGAACGGCTGCGGGATGGCCTCGCGCGCCGGGCCGTACACGGGGCCCTGCAGCCGCGGCCGCAGGGCCGCCACGCCGCCGACATGATCGGGGTGGTGGTGCGTCACTAGAATGGCCGCCAGCGCCAGGCCCTGGGCATCGAGCGCTGCCGCCACGGGTGCCGCGTCACCCGGATCGACCACGATGGCCTGGCGGTCATCGTGCAGCATCCAGATGTAGTTGTCGGTGAAGGCGGGCAGGGCTCTCAGTTTCATGACGCGCAATCCATCGATTATAGAGTTGGCCCAGTGGCTGCAGAGCCCGCCGGGCCGCTACCTGCTGGACTGGGAACAGGCCCAGCTGGACCGCACCGTGACCGACCTGTTCGGCTTCCATGCGCTGCAGCTGGGCCTGCCCGATCTGGCCGGTCTGCGGGCCAACCGCATGCCGCACCGCTGGGTGGCCAGCGACACCCTGCGTGAGCCCGAGGTGCTGCCACTGCCGGTGGCCGATGATGCCTTGTCCACGCTGATGCCGATGGACGCCGGTTGTGCGCTGCACTGCGACTTCGACGCGCTGCCGTTCCCCAGCACCAGTCTCGACCTGGTGGTGCTGCCGCACACGCTGGAGCTGGCGCGCGACCCGCACGACACCCTGCGCGAGGTGGAGCGGGTGCTGGTGCCCGAAGGCCGCGTGGTGATCGTCGGCTTCAACCCGGCCAGCCTGTGGGGCCTGCGCCAGCACGGCGGCCACTGGCGCCAGCGGCTGGGCGGCCAGAGCCCGCTGTACCTGCCCAGTGCAGGGGAGTTCATCGGCTACCGGCGGGTACGCGACTGGCTGCGTCTGCTGGGCTTCGAAGTCGAACGCGGCCGCTTCGGCTGCTGGCGGCCGCCGCTGCGCTCGGAGGCCGGGCTGGCGCGCTTTGCCTGGATGGAACAGGCCGGCGCGCGCGGCTGGCCGGTGCTGGGCGCGGTCTACATGGTCGAGGCGGTGAAGCGGGTGCGTGGCATGCGCCTGGTGGGCCTGGCCCGCCGCCAGAAGGTGGCCAAACGCACAGCGCCGGCCGTGGTGGCCAACCGCGGCGGGCCGCCGGCCTGGCGCCAGGCACTGCCGCAGCCCACCCAGGACACTTCACAGGAGCAGGACTGAATGCACGACGACACCCCGGCGACGCCGGAACGGGTGGTGATCTACACCGACGGCGCCTGCAAGGGCAACCCCGGCCCGGGCGGCTGGGGCGCTTGGCTGCGCTGGGGCGCGCACGAGAAAGAGCTGTTCGGCGGCGACCCATCGACCACCAACAACCGCATGGAACTGACCGCGGTGATCGAATCGCTGGCCTTGCTCAAGCGCCGCACGCCGGTGGCCATCTACACCGACAGCAGCTATGTGAAGGACGGCATCACCAGCTGGATCCACGGCTGGAAGAAGCGTGGCTGGCGCACCGCCGACAACAAGCCGGTGAAGAACATCGAGCTGTGGCAGCGGCTGGACGCGCTGGTGGGCAGCCATGACGTGCAGTGGCATTGGGTCAAGGGCCATTCGGGCGACCCTGGCAACGAGCGTGCCGACGCGCTGGCCAACCGCGGGGTGGCGTCGCTGCGGGCGGGCTGATGCGCGGCGCGGGCGAGTCTCCGCCTGTGCTGGTGGGTTGGCACTGGCCCGTTACAGTGTTCCGATGACGGAAGAGTGGCCTGGATGAAGACCCTGCGTGTGGTGTTGGTGGTGGTGGGGCTGGCCGCAGCGGCGGGTGCCGCCTGGTGGGTGCAGAACCGGCCGGCGGCGGCGCCGGCTGCGCCTGGCGTGGCCGGGGGTGGCGGGCCGGCAGGTGGTGCGCCTGGTGGTGCGCCCGGTGCCGCGGCAGGCGGCCCTGGCGCTCGCGGGCCCGGCGGCCCGGTGGCCGTCGAGGTGGGCAAGGTGCAGCGCATGCGGCTCGAAGACGACGCCCAGGCCGTGGGCACGCTGCGCTCCAACCAGAGCGTGGTGCTGCGGCCCGAGGTCAGCGGGCGCATCGTCAAGCTGGCCTTCCAGGACGGCCAGCGTGTGCAGCGCGGCCAGTTGCTGGTGCAGCTGGACGACACCCTGCAGCAGGCCCAGCTGAAGCAGGCCGAGGCGCAGGCCGGCATTGCCCGCACCAACCTGCAGCGCAGCCGTGAGCTGGTGGCGCAGAACTTCGTCAGCCAGAGCGCGGTCGACCAGAACGCCGCCGCACTGGACGTGGCCCTGGCCCAGGTGGCCCTGGCCCAGGCCCAGGCCGCGCGCATGCAGGTGCGGGCCCCGTTCGACAGCATGGCCGGCATCCGCCTGGTGAACCTGGGTGACTACGTGAAGGACGGCGCCGACATCGTCAAGCTCGACGATGTGTCGTCGGTGTGGGTGGATTTCCGCCTGCCCGAGCGCTTTCTCAGCCGCATCAAGCCGGGGCAGGGCGTCGAGATCACGCTGGACGCGTTGCCGGGCCGCAAGCTGAAGGCGGTGGTGGGCGCGCTCGATTCGCAGGTGGATGCCGACGGCCGGTCGGTGCTGGTGCGCGCCCGTCTGGCCAACCCCGACGGCGTGCTGCGCAGCGGCATGTTCGCCCGGGCGCGGGTGGTGTTCTCGGTGCGTGAAGACGCGCTGGTGGTGCCCGAGGAAGCCCTGGTGCCGCAAGGCGACAAGCAGTTCGTGGTGCTGGTGATGCCGGGCGAGAAGGGCCCGGTGTCCAAGCGGGTGGAAGCCCGTGTCGGCCAGCGGGTGGCGGGCAAGGCCGAGTTGCTGTCGGGCGTGAGCGACGGCGACACCGTGGTGCTGGCCGGCCAGGCGCGGCTGATGCGGGCTGACGGCCAGGCGCTGCGGGTGGTCGACATCAGCAAGCCGGGCGGCGGGCGCCCAGCCGGCAAGCCGGGCGCCGCGGCATCCGGCGCCGGCCCGTCCGCCACGCCGGCCCGCGCCGCGTCGGCCGCCTGACCGGCCCCCACAGGAGCGGCCCATGAGACTGTCGGAAACCTCGATCCGCCGGCCGGTGCTGGCCACGGTGCTGTCACTGCTGATCGTGCTGATCGGCCTGGTGGCCTTCGACCGGCTGACGGTGCGCGAGTACCCCCGCATCGACGAGCCTGTGGTCACCGTCAACACCCGGCTGGTCGGCGCCTCGTCCGAGGTGATCGAGTCGCAGGTGACCAAGCCGCTGGAAGACTCCATCGCCGGCATCGAGGGCGTGGACATCCTCACCTCGATCTCGCGCGCCGAGCAGAGCCAGATCACGGTGCGCTTCAAGCTGGAGAAGAACCCCGACAACGCCGCGGCCGATGTGCGTGACCGCGTCTCGCGGGTGCGCGGGCGCCTGCCCGATGCCGTGGACGAACCGGTCATCGCCAAGGTCGAGGCCGACGCCACGCCCACCATCTGGCTGGCCTACACCAGCGAGACCATGTCTCCGCTGGAGCTCACCGACCTGATCAACCGGGTGGTCAAGCCGCGGCTGCAGACGGTGCCCGGCGTGGCCGACATCCAGGTCGGTGGCGACCGGGCGTATTCCATGCGGTTGTGGCTCGACCCCGACAAGCTGGCCGCCCACCGGCTGACAGTGCAGGACGTGGAAGACGCGCTGCGCCGGCAGAACCTGGAAGTGCCGGCCGGCCGCATCGAAAGCCGGCAGCGCGAGTTCAATGTCACCGCGCGCACCGATCTGAACACCGTGGCGCAGTTCGAGGCTGTGGCGCTGCGCCAGAGCAACGGCTACACCGTGCGCCTGCGCGACGTGGCCAGGGTGCAGGAAGCCGCGGCCAATGAGCGTTCACGCGTGCGCCTGAACGGTGTGCCGTCGATCAGCACCGGCGTGATCCGCAACGCCACCGCCAACCCGTTGGACGTGGCGGCCGGCGTGCGCGCGGTGATGCCGCAGATCCAGCGCGACCTGCCGGCATCGGTCACCGTGGTGCAGGCCAATGACAACTCGGTGTTCATCGACCGGTCGATCAAGTCGGTCTACACCACCGTGGCCGAAGCGGTGGTGCTGGTGGCACTGGTGGTGTTCGTGTTCCTGCGCACCCTGCGCGCGTCCATCATTCCGCTGGTCACCATCCCGGTCAGCCTGATCGGCTCGTTCGCGCTGATCGCGCTGGCCGGCTTCACCATCAACACCCTGACCCTGCTGGCCCTGGTGCTGGCCATCGGCCTGGTGGTCGACGACGCCATCGTGGTGCTGGAGAACATCTTCCGCCACATCGAGGAAGGGCTGACGCCGTTCCAGGCGGCGATCAAGGGCATCCGCGAGATCAGCTTTGCGGTGGTGGCCATGACGCTGACGCTGGCGGCGGTCTTCGCGCCGCTGGCCTTCACGCCAGGGCGCACCGGCCGGCTGTTCGGTGAGTTTGCGTTGACGCTGGCCGGCGCGGTGATCGTCTCGGGTTTCGTCGCGCTGACGCTGACGCCGATGATGTGCAGCAAGCTGCTGCGCCACAACCCCACGCCCAACCGGTTCGACCGCGGCATGGAGCGCCTTTTGGTGGGCCTGACCAGCGGCTACCGTGCTGCGCTGGCCTGGGTGCTGGGCCAGCGCTGGATCGTCGTGCTGGTGATGCTGGCATCGGGCGGCACCACCTGGTGGCTCTACACCAGCACCAAGTCGGAACTGGCCCCGCTGGAAGACCGCGGCGTGATCATCATGCCGGTGCGCTCGCCCGATGGTGCCACGCTGGACTTCACCGCGCGCTACCTGGACGCCATCGACGCCATCGGCGCGCAGTACCCCGAGTTCGACCGCCGCTTCATGTTCATGGGTGGTGGGCAGGTGTCGCAAGGCACGGCACTGTTCCGCACCGTCGACTGGACGGCGCGCACCCGCACCACGCCCGAACTGGCACGCGACCTGCTGCCCAAGGTGAGCGCATTGCCCGGTGTCAGCGCCTTCCCGATCACGCCGCCCAGCCTGGGCCAGGGCTTCCGCTCCAGGCCACTGGAATACGTGGTGCAGACCAGCGACAGCTATGCCAACCTGGCGCGGGTGGCGCAGCAGATGCTGGCCGAGATGGGCAAGAACCCGGGCATCGTGCAGCCCGACATCGACCTGCAGCTGAACAAGCCCGAGCTCTTCGTCGAGGTTGACCGCAACCGCGCGGCCGACATGGGCGTGAACGTCGACGCCGTGGCCCGCACGGTCGAGACCATGCTGGGTGGCCGTGCCGTCACCCGCTACAAGCGCGACGCCGACCAGTACGACGTGATCGTGCAGACCGAGAGCCGCGGCCGCACCGCGCCCGAGGACATCGAGCGGCTGTTCGTGCGCGGCCGCAACGACACCATGGTGCCGCTGGCGTCGCTGGTGACGGTGCGCGAGGCGGTGAGTCCGCGGGAACTGAACCACTTCAACCAGCGCCGTTCGGTCACCATCACCGCCAACCTGGCGCCGGGCTATTCGCTGGGCGAGGCGCTGGCCTTCATGGACCAGACGGCAGCCAAGCTGCTGCCCCAGGGCTACGTGACCGAGCTCAACGGCGTCAGCCGCGAGTTCCGCGCATCGTCGGGCGCGCTGGGGCTGGTGTTCGTGCTGGCGCTGCTGTTCATCTTCCTGGTGCTGGCGGCGCAGTTCGAGAGCTTCATCGACCCCTTCGTGATCCTGCTGGCCGTGCCGTTGTCGATGGTGGGCGCATTGACGGCACTCAATCTGGTGGGCGGCACGCTCAACGTGTACTCGCAGATCGGCCTCATCACCCTGGTGGGCCTGATCAGCAAGCACGGCATCCTGATCGTCGAATTCAGCAACCAGCTGCGCCAGCAGGGCCAGGGCGTGACCGAGGCGGTGCTGCACGCCGCCAGCCAGCGCCTGCGCCCGATCCTGATGACCACGGGTGCCATGGTGCTGGGCGCGCTGCCACTGGCACTGGCCAGTGGCGCCGGCGCCGAGAGCCGGCAGCAGATCGGCTGGGTGATCGTGGGCGGCATGAGCGTGGGCACCCTGCTCACGATCTTCGTGGTGCCGACGGTCTACACGCTGTTTGCGCGCCGCAAGGTGCCGGGCGAGATCACCACGCCCGAGGCCGACGGCAGCGCGCCGACGGCCCATGCCGGCGCCGATTGAGCCTGCCAGCGGGCAGCTGGGCGTCAGATCAGGCCGTTGAACGGCACCACATCGACCAGGTCACCGGCGGCCACGTTGCCCTGGCCGTGGTGCAGCACCACCATGCCGTTGGCCTGGCTCATGCTGCGCAGGATGCCCGAGCCCTGCGCGCCGGTGATCTGCACCTGCCAGCGGCCGTCGGCCGTCGGCGTGACGATGCCGCGCTGGAACTCGGTGCGGCCGGGCTTCTTGCGCAGTGCCTCGGTGCTGACGGCGCGCAGCAGCGGCAGCGGCTGCGGCGTGGCACCGCCCATGGCCAGCAGCGCGTCACGCACGAAGGCGTAGAAGGTCACCATCACCGCCACCGGGTTGCCCGGCAGGCCGAACAGCATGGCCGGCCGAGTCTGCCCCGCTGGATGCAGGCGTCCGATCGCCATCGGCCGGCCCGGGCGCATCGCGATCTTCCAGAAGAGCACCTCGCCCAGATCACGCATCACCTGCTTGGTGTGGTCGGCCTCGCCGACGCTGACGCCGCCGGAGGTGATCACCGCATCGGCGCTGGCGGCCGCCTGGGTGAAGGCGTCGCGCAGGGCGGCGGGGTCGTCGCGCACCACGCCCATGTCGATCAGGTCGACACCCAGGCGCTGCAGCATGCCCCACAGCGTGTAGCGGTTGCTGTCGTAGACACAGCCCTCGTCCAGCGGCTCGCCGATGGAGCGCAGTTCGTCGCCGGTGGAGAAGAAGGCCACGCGCAGGCGGCGGAACACCGGCACCTCGGCCTGGCCCAGCGAAGCCATCAGCCCCAGGTCGGCGGGGGTGATGATGCGGCCGGCGGCCAGCGCCACCTCGCCGCGCGCCAGGTCTTCACCGGCCAGGCGGCGGTTGTCGCCGGCGGCCACCGTGCCAGGCGGGATGCAGATGCGGCCGTCGGGCCCGGCGCGGGTGAATTCCTGAGGCACCACGGTGTCCAGGCCGGCGGGCATCACCGCGCCGGTCATGATGCGCACGCCCTGGCCCGGGCCCACCGCGCCGCGGAACTGCTCGCCGGCGAAGGCGGTGCCGGCCACGCCGATCAGCGTGTCGCCGCTGGCGGCCAGGTCGGCCGCGCGCAGGGCGTAGCCGTCCATCGCCGAGTT
>JAGOBT010000140.1 GCA_017999135.1 Burkholderiaceae bacterium | reverse complement strand
TTGGGCTCGCTGCGGTCGTTCTTGCGCTGGGCAAAGGCGAACAGCAGCAGCACCGCCTGCTTGAGCATGTGGTGCTGGCGCTGCCAGCGCGCCGGCCCGTCGATGGCGGCCAGATGGGCCCGGGTGGCCGGCACATGGGCCTGCAGCAGGTCGTAGAAATCGGCGAAGAAGCCGGTGTCGAAGCCGTCGGTGCGGGTGCAGCGGCGGTAGCTGTCGCGTGCCAGCACCAGGCTGTAGTCGTCATGCAGGTCGGGCTCGGCCAGCACTTCGGCCAGGTCGGCATAGCGCTCGGCCGGGTCCAGCACCGTCATGCGGGTGATCATGGCCTGCAGCCGCTCGGGGAACAGCGGGCGCTGCTGCGCCACCGGCGGCAGCGGCGCCATGGCCGCGTCGCCCTGGTCCAGCAGGTGCTGCGGGCCGGCCACGCGCAGCGGCAGGCAGCCGGTGGCCATCTCGTGGGCCAGCAGGCCCAAGGTGTACTGGTCGGCCAGGCAGGCGTCGGTGGTCTGCTCCACGGCCGCCGCCTGCTCGGGCACGGCATAGGCCAGGTCTTCGGTGTCATGGGCGTTCAGCGTGCCGCCAGCCGCCAGCCGCTGTGCCATGGCCAGCAGGCCCTGGCGCGCCCGCCCGCTGGCGGCGCGCCGCCCCACCGGCAGGATGAAGGGCTCGAAGCGCTCGTCGAGCACGATGTTCGACGGCTTCAGGTTGCCGTAGCGCAGGCCCAGCGCATGGGCCCGCTCGATGGCGCGCAGCAGCTTGACGAAGATGCGGCGCAGCGTGTCGGCATCGGGCGTCTGGCCACCCGGCTGGCCCCAGGCCGTGAGGTGCGCCCGCAGTGACTGGCCCTGGATGTGCTGCACCACGCAATAGGCCGCATTGCTGCCGTAGGCGGCGTCGTAGATGTTGACGAGGTTGGGCTCTTCGGACGTGCGCAGCGCGTCTTCCACGTCGCCCTGGAAGGCCTCGCGCTGGCGCAGGTCCTTCAGCGCCTTGATCGCCACCTGGCGCTTGAGCTGCGGGTCGTAGGCGCGGTAGACCGCCGCGCGGTTGCCTTCGCCCAGCTTGCGCTGCACGGTGTAGCGCTGCGCCAGGCGCTGGGCCAGGTCGGCACCCAGCGGGTCCACCGCGGCCTGCATCTGCTGGCCGATGTGCTGGCGCACCGCCTCCAGCGCGGCGGGCGTGCTGTCTTGCGGCCGCGCCGGCAGCGCCAGGTGGAAGCCCAGGCCACCCTGGATGTCGGCCAGCGCGGGGCGCTGCTGCACCAGCGTGTCGCGGTCCAGCGCGATCGGGATCCACACGATGCGCAGCGTGCCGGCGGCAGCGCGTGCCAGGACCAGCGGCAGTTCACGCTCGGCGATGAAGGTCGACGCCAGGAAGTTCGGGCTGACCAGCAGCACCGCCACGCTGCAGGCGGCCAGCTGGGCCTCGATCTGCGGGCACCAGGCGTCGCCGGCACGCAGTTGCGCGTCGCTCCACACCAGACAGTCGCCCGAGGTGGTGGCGATGCAGCGGTCGAACAGCGCGGCGCGCCAGTCGGCGTCGTGGTGGCTGTAGCTGACGAAGAACGACGGGGCGGTGCTGTCGGGCATGGGGGTCTCCTGGCGGGCTGCCGGGTCGGGCCGTCGCCGTGGCAGTCTAGACCTGCCAGCGGCCATGCCAAGATGCGCCGGCCCCCAGCCCGACCCCACCCTCACCCGCCATGCTGATCAACTGCGTTGCCTACCGCGCCGGCACCAAGCTGGCCGACATCTCCATCGACCAGATCAGCGACTACCTCGCCGAGCCGGGCTGCTTTGTCTGGGTGGCGCTGCGCGACGCCAGCGATGATGAACTGGCGGTGATGCAGGAGGAATTCGACCTGCACGACCTGGCGGTGGAAGACGCCCGCCACGGCCACCAGCGGCCCAAGATCGAGGAATACGGCAAGACGGTGTTCACCGTGCTGCACCTGATCGAGTACACCCCCACCGACGAGCTGCGCCTGGGCGAGGTGAACGTGTTCACCGGGCCGAACTTCGTGCTGAGCGTGCGCAACCGCAGCACGCAGGGCTTCCTGGGTGTGCGCGAGCGCTGCGAACACGAGCCCGAGCAACTCAGCCAGGGTGCCAGCTTCGTGCTGTATGCGCTGATGGACGCGGTGGTGGACCGCTACTTTCCGCTGGTCGATGCGATGGAGACCGAGCTGGAGACCATCGAGGGCCAGATCTTCGACCGTGGCGCCGGCCGCGCCAACATCGAGCGGCTGTACGAGCTGAAGCACAAGGTGACCACGCTGCGCCATGCGGTGGTGCCGCTGCTGGATGCGGTGGGCAAGCTCTACGGCGGGCGCGTGCCGCCGGTGTGCATGGCCAGCACCGACTACTTCCGCGACATCGCCGACCACCTGGCGCGGCTGCAGACCAGCATCGACACCATCCGCGACACCATCGGCACCGCCATCCAGGTGAACCTGTCGATGGTGGCCATCGAGGACAACGAGGTCACCAAGCGCCTGGCGGCCTGGGCCGGCATCTTCGGCGTGGCCACCTTCTTCGTCGGCGTGTGGGGCATGAACTTCGAGTTCATGCCCGAACTGAAGACGCCCTGGGGCTACCCGGCCGCGCTGGGCCTGATCGGCGGCACCTGCGCGCTGATGTACTGGCGCTTCCGGCGCGTGGGCTGGCTCTGACCTGCCGCCTGGCGCGGGTTTGATCCAGATCACTTGATTGCGAATCGTTCTTGTTATGATTGAACCCTTCGCACAGTTTCCGGACCCACCCCATGTCGACCCGCTCCCTGCCCACACGCCTGCGCCGTTCTGCCCTGCTGGCCGCCGCCGCGGCGGCCCTGGCCAGCCTGGCCCCGACCAGCGCGCTGGCCCAACAACAGGTGCTGAACCTGTACTCGGCCCGCCACTACCAGACCGATGACGCGCTGTACGCCAACTTCACCAAGGCCACCGGCATCAAGATCAACCGGCTCGACGGCAAGGAAGACGAACTCGTCGAGCGCATCCGCAATGAAGGCACGGCCAGCCCGGCCGACATCCTGATCACCGTGGACGCCGCCCGGCTGGAGGTGGCCGACAAGCTGGGCCTGTTCGCGCCGCTGCAGAGCAGGCTGCTGGACGAGCGCATCCCGGCCAACCTGCGCACGCCCACCTGGGCGGCCTTTTCCACCCGGGCGCGGGTGATCGTCTACAACAAGGCGGCCATCAAGCCGGCCCAGGTGCAGACCTACGCCGACCTGGCCAAGCCGGCGATGAAGGGCCAGGTGTGCGTGCGCTCGGGCAGCCACCCGTACAACCTGAGCCTGGGCGCGGCGGTGATCGCCCATGAAGGCGAGGCCGCCACCGAGGCCTGGGCCAAGGGCCTGGTGGCCAACTTCGCCCGCAGCCCCAAGGGCGGCGACACCGACCAGATCAAGGCCGTGGCCGCCGGCGAATGCGGCGTGACCATCAGCAACACCTATTACCTGGCGCGCATGATGCGCAGCACCAAGCCCGACGACCAGGCCGCGATGAACGCGGTGGGCATCGTCTGGCCCAACCAGGCCAGCTGGGGCACGCACGTCAACGTGTCGGGTGCTGGCGTGCTGAAGCACGCGCCCAACAAGGCCAACGCGGTGAAGTTCATGGAGTACCTGGCCAGCGACGAGGCCCAGGCCTACTTTGCCGACGGCAACAACGAATGGCCGGTGGTCCGGGGCAGCGTGAAGGCCAATGCCACGCTGGTGGCGATGGGCACGTTCAAGCCCGACGCGCTGCCGATCGGCGACCTGGCGAAGAACACCGTGGCGGCCCAGAAGGTGTTTGACCGCGCCGGGTGGAAGTGATCCCCCCGTAGCGCCTGCGGCGCTCCCCCCCAGGGGGCGCCGTGCCCGGTTCAGCCGCCGGACAGACTCTTGGCGTCGGCCTGCACGGCACCGCTGAGATGGGTGGTGCAGTCGACCAGGCTGACGGCATGCGGCGCCACCGCCGTGGCCACGGTCAGCGAGGTGTTGGACAGCCGATCAGGCACCGTCAGCGTGGCCGGCACCTGCAGCGGGCCATGCAGAAGCCAGTGCCTGATCACCAGGCCGTGCGTCACCACCGCCAGCGGGCCGCCCAGCGCCGCCTGCTGCTGCAGCACCCAGGCCCAGGCGGCGGCACAGCGGGCGGCAAACTGCGGGATCGACTCGCCGTTCGGCGGCGCCTCGGCGCTGGTCAACGGATCGAAGCCCAGCGTGTCGTAGCGCCGGCCGCGCAGGTCACCGAAGTTGCGCTCGTGCAGCAGCGCGCTGGTGATGATGGGCAAGCCCGTGGCCGCGGCAATGGCCTCGGCGGTCTGCAGCGCGCGCGGCAAGTCGCTGCTGACGATGCCGGCCGGCCGCAGCGGCTGACCGCTGGCCAGCCGCTGTCCGAGCCGCGCGGCCTGCGCCTGGCCGTTGTCCGACAAAGGCGTGTCGGCCGACTGCATCACGCGGGCCACGTTCAGCGGCGTCTCGCCGTGGCGGATGATCAGCAGTTGCATGATGGCCTGCTCAGCGCGTCAGGTTGATGCCGCCATCCACCGTCAGCGTCGTGCCCACCACGTAGTCGCCGGCCCGGCTGGCCAGGTACACGGCCGCAGCGGCCATGTCGTCGTCGGCGCCCACGCGGCCGGCGGGCACGCGCCTGGCCACCTGCTCGGCGTTGTCGCGGGCGTCCTTGTTCATCTCGCTGGCAAACGGGCCGGGGCAGATGGCATTGACGACGATGCCATCCTGGATCAGCCGCAGCGCCATGCGCTTGCTCAGGTGGATCACGCCGGCCTTGCTGGCGGCATAGCTGTAGGTCTCCCAGGGGTTGACCGTCTGGCCGTCGATGCTGGCGATGTTGATCACCTTGGCGCGCTGGCCGCCGGCGGCACTGGCGGTGAGCATGCCGTGCAGCGCCTGCGTCAGGAAGAACGGCGCCTTCATGTTGAGGTCGACCACCTTGTCCCAGCCGCTCTCGGGGAACTCGTCGAACGGCGCGCCCCAGGCGGCGCCGGCGTTGTTGACCAGGATGTCGAGCGTGGCCGTGCGGTCTTTCAGCGCGGCCACCACGCGGGCGATGCCGTCCATCGTCGACACATCACCCGGGATGCTGTGGCAGGGGCCGATCTTCGACAGTTCAGCCGCCGTGGCGTCGCAGGCGGCGGCCTTGCGGGCGCTGATGTAGACGGTGGCACCCTGCTTCAGGAAGCCCTCGGCGATCATGCGGCCGATGCCGCGTGAGCCGCCGGTGACCAGGGCCACGCGGCCGGCGAGTGAGAAGAGGTCTTGCATCGTTGTCTCCTGGGAACGGTGGGATGGAAAGCGGGTTCAGGCGGGCGCCAGCAGCGCCTCGGACACGGCCCACAAGCGCGCCGCGCCCTCGGGGTCGGCCACATGCGGCGAGAAGCCCGACACCCGGTGGCTGGCCGGCGCCGGCTGGCCGATGCTGCAGTCTTCCAGGTACAGGCCGCCGCGGCCGGCCAGCTCAGGCGCGGTGGCGGCCCACACGCTGGTGGCCGCACCCTGGGCCGGGGTCTTGAAGATGTCCAGCGGCGTGCCGTCGGGCTTCAGCCAGCCGAGCGCGGCCATCTCCTCGTGGGCCAGGTGCTTCTGCAGCCCGGTCATGATGCCGCCCGGGTGCACTGCGTTCGCGGTGATGCCGTCGCCCGCATGGCGGCCGTGCACCCCCAACGCCAATAGGGCATTGGCGCTCTTGGCCTGGCCGTAGGCCAGCCACTTGTTGTAGGGCCGGCGCTCGAAGTGGATGTCGTCGAAGTCGACACCACCCAGCTTGTGACCGGTCGAACTGAGGCACACCAGCCGCGACGGCGCACCGGCCCGCAGCGCCGGCAGCAGCGCCGTCGTCAGCGCAAAGTGCCCCAGGTGGTTGGTGGCGAACTGCAGTTCCCAGCCCTGCGCGGTGCGCGCCAGCGGGCAGGCCATGATGGCGGCGTTGTTGACCAGCATGTGCAGCGGCTGGCTGCCCCAGGTGCGGGCGAAGGCGGCGACGCTGGCGAGATCCGCCAGATCCAGGTCGCCCACCTGCAGGTCGGCATCGGGCTGTTCGGCACGCAGGGCGGCCACGGCCGCCTCGCCCTGGGCGCGGTTGCGCACCGCCAGCGTGACGCTGGCGCCGGCGCAGGCCAGCGCGCGGCTGGTCTCCAGCCCCAGGCCGCTGGCGCCACCGGTGACGATGGCGTTGCGGCCGTGCAGGTCCAGTCCCTGCACCACGTCCAGCGCGGTGCTGCGGGCGCCGAAGCGCGCGTCGGTGGTCATGCCAGGCTCCCGGGTCAGAACTGACGCGCCGCCGCCAGCGCGCCCAGCCGGGTGGTGATGGCATGGAACTCGGCCACCGTCTCGTCGATGATCTGCTGCACCGGCTTGACTGCGTGGATCAACCCGGCCGACTGCCCGGCCAGCGCCGGCGCGGCATTCATGTCGCCGTCGAAGTAGACGCCGCGGATGCCCTTGAAGGTCTCGGGGCCCATCAGGCCGGCTTCATGGATGGTGGCGGTGAAGTCGGTCTTCAGCGCGCGGATGCAGGGCGTGCCCTTGGTGTTGAGCATCCAGGTGCCGGTGGCTGCGGCGTCGACGATGGCCTGCTTGTAGTGCGCATGCACCGGGCTCTCGGCGCTGGCCACGAAGCGGGTGCCCATCTGGATGGCCTCGGCCCCCAGCGCGAAGGCAGCCGCCATGCCACGCCCGTCGACGATGCCGCCGGCGGCGATCAGCGGCACGCCAACCCGCTCGCGGATGGCCTGCAGCAGCACCAGGGTGCTGACCTCCTCGGGGTTCTTGAAGCCGCCGCCCTCGCTGCCCTCGACCACCAGGCCGTCGATGCCGGCGTCCTGGCACTTCAGCGCCAGGTCGAGCGTGGGCACGGCGTGGTAGACCACGATGCCCGCGTCGTGCAGCGGCGCGATGAACTTGGCCGGGCTGCCGGCCGACGTGGTGACGAAGCGGATGCCGCTGTCGCAGACGAAGCGCAGCATCGCGTCGTCCTTCAGGAAGCGGATCGGCAGGTTCACGCCGAAGGGCAGGCCCAGCGCCACCATCTGGCGGATGTGGTCCTGGCAGGCGGCGGTCTCGGCGCTGCTGGTCTCGATGATGCCCAGGCCGCCGGCGCGTGACACGGCGCTGGCCAGCGGCGTGCGGGCGATCCAGCCCATGGGCGCCTGCACGATGGGATAGCGGGCGCCGGTGTGGGCCAGGACACGGTTCATGGAGCGTTGTCTCACGGGGGGTCGGGGAAGCGGGCAGTGTCGTTGCCGGCCCGCGGCCGCCGCAGTCGCGAAGGTGCCAGGGCTCAGGCCGGCGGCGGTGGTGCCCAGTCACCCAGGAAATCGGCCGCCACACCCCGCCCGCGCCGGGGTGCTGCGCGAGCACTGCCGATGGACACGAAGCACACCGCCTGCTCGCCCGGCGCCAGCGCGAAGGCCCGGGTGAAGCGCGGCGTGCGCACCGCCCGGCCGCTGGTCAGCATGGCGCCATAGCCCAGGCCGTGGGCGGCCAGCAGCAGGTTCATCAGCGCCGCACCCAGGGTGATGGCGCGTTCGACCAGCGGCACCTCGTCGTCGACCGGCTCGCCACGCAGCACGGCCAGCA
>JAGOBT010000139.1 GCA_017999135.1 Burkholderiaceae bacterium | reverse complement strand
GAGGCGCTGGGCGCCGTCGACCTGCTGCTGCCGCTGGCCGTGGCCGCGGCCGTGGCCGCGCTGTGCCTGGTCTCGGTGGCCCGCCAGCTGCGGATGGCCGCCTGGAAGTGACGCGCCCGGCCCGGGGCCGCCACCGGGCTGTTCGCCCGGCGCCAGCCGCCGTCAGGCCGCCAGCGCGAACGCCTGGCCGCCGTGGCCCAGCGCCTGCTCCACCACCTGCTGCCACGGCAGGCCGTGCACGATGGCGTTGTAGTGGCGGGCCGATTCGTAGGGGGTGAGCACCGCGCCTTCGTCGCCCACCAGGCGCAGGTTGGTGACAACGGCCATCGGGTCGGCCATGGCCACCACGCCGCAGGTCAGCTGCACCCAGTCCCAGGCCATGCCCACGTCACCATCGTCTCCGTGCCAGGCCCAGATGGTCTGGCCGAGGCTGCGGCAGTGCGCGTCGCCCGTGCTGGTGACCTGGGTGCCGACGTGCTGCAGCCGCAGCGGGACAGGCCGACCAACCTGCCACAATAACGGGGGCCAGGCGTGCAAGGTCCAGGGCGGGCATTGCTGAAGCATGGAATTCATGGGATCACCGTCGCTGTGTTTGTTCTGTCCGGCAGTTTTCGGCAAGCCTCGGCAAATGGAAACATGTAAACCCTTGCAGGGCGGGTGCATGGCGCTGGGTGCCTGCACCCGCTGAATCCACGGCATGTTGCCTGCTGGATTCACCTCGGTGCGCGAAGCGGGCAGTCGCGACGACTTCCTGCGCGAGGTGGTGCGCTTCTCGCAGAACCTGGGTTTCAACACCGTGTCGGCCATGGCGGTGGTCGACTTCGGCGTGGGGCGGTCTGAGTTCGTCTCGATCGACAACGCGCCGGCCGGCTTTGCCACCGTGGCGCAGAACGCAGCCAACATCCGGCGCGACCCGGTGATGCAGCACTGCCGCCGGCACACGGTGCCCATCATCTGGGACCAGGCCACCTACACAGGCCAGGGGCTGGGTGAGCTGTGGGAGGAGCAGGCGCGCTTCGGTTACCACACCGGCATCGCGATGGCGCTGCACCTGCCCGAGGGTCGGCACTTCGCCTTCGGGGTCGAGCGCGACCAGCCGCTGCCATCGGACACCGGCGAGCTGTCGCGCCTGGTGGCCGATCTGCAGCTGTTCGCGGTGCATGCGCAGGACGCGGCGATGCGCCTGCTGGCGCCGGCGCCGCCGCCGGTGGAGCGGCCGGCCCTCACCGCGCGCGAGCTCGAAGCACTGCGCTGGACCATGGAAGGCAAGACCGCCTGGGAGGTCGGCGCCATCCTGGGCATCAGCGAGCGCACGGCGGTGCTGCATGTGAACAACGCCATGCACAAGTTGGGCTGCACCAGCAAGCACCAGGCGGTGTTGCGTGCGCTGCGCCTGGGCCTGATCTCCTGACGGGTGCCCGCCCGGCGCTGCCCACCACGGGCAGCATCGGCAGAACGGTGGATGAGCGGGGCCGTTCTGCCGCTGTTTCGGGCCCTGTAAGAGTTGACAGTTCCGGCAAAAACGCTGCGCTGGTGAAATTCGTTGCAAGCGCTGCGACAGGCGCCACATCCACCAACAGCCAGGAGTTCGCCATGACCGCCATCGCCCGCCGCATCGACACCGCCCCCCAGCTGCCCAAGCAAGGTTGGTGAGCCCAGCGCGCCGCCAGGCGCCCTCGCCAGCACGCATCGCGTGCACCGCAATGACAACAGCCCGGCGAGACCCGGGCTGTTGTCGTTTCTGGGTCGGCTGACGCTCAGCTCTTCTTCATGGGGCAGGTGTTCATGCCCAGCAGCGGGTACACCGGGCAAAAGCCGATGGCACCGGTGAGCAGCGGCACCACGCCGATCCAGCCCCACGCACCCACGGTACCCGTGGCCGCAAGGCCGACCAGCACCACGCCGGCGCCGATGCGAAGAATGCGGTCGATGCCGCCGACATTGGAAGTCATGTGTCTCTCCTGGTTGGGCCGGCACCCTGCCGACAGACCGCACTGTGCGTGCCGCGGCGCCAGCGGTCTGTGACCTGGGTCACCGAGACCCGGCGGCCAGCGCGCGCAGCGCGGCGGCATCCAGGATGTCCACCCGCTCACGCCCGGTGCGCACCCAGCCCTGGCGCTCGAAGCGCTTGAGCAGGCGGGTGACGATCTCGCGCACCGTGCCCAGCTCGTCGGCCAGGGCCTGCTGGGTGCCGTGCACCACCGCGCCGTGGCCCAGCAGCGCGCTGGCCAGCCGCTGGTCCAGCCGCTGGAAGGCCACCGCCTCGGCCAGCGCCATCAGGTCGGCCAGCCGGTCGGCGAACAGGCCGAAGACGAAGCGGCGGAACGGCGCCACCGCCGTCCAGGCGTCGAAGCCGGCGGGCGACAGCAGCGCCAGTTCGGTCGGCCCGACGGTGTGGCCATGGGCCACCAGCATGCTCTGGCCGAACAGGCACGAGGTGGAGGCCACGCACAGCTCGCCCGGGCCCACGCGGTAGAGCTCGAGCGACCGGCCCTGCGGGTCGCCACGCGCGACGCGCACCTCGCCGGCCAGCACCATCGGAAAACCCATGCAGGGCTGGCCTTCGTTGAACAGCGGCTGACCGGGCGGCAGCTGCATCACGTGCGTTTCCTGCGCCAGCACCGACGCCAGCAGCGTGGGTGGCAGGTCGGCCAGCACCGGGTACAGCTGCAGGAGGCGGTCGGCCAGCGTGGGTGGGCTGTCGGTCATGGCAGGGTGGGGTCGATGGCCATCATATGGCCAATGGGTTGAAACATTTCGATAGGTTTCATGTATCCTGGTTCAGGTCCACGGCGCCGGATGCCGAGATGGCCATGTCGGCCGGTTTCGGCGTGGTGCATCCGGGCAGCGTGG
The DNA here is from genome assembly GCA_017999135.1 of Burkholderiaceae bacterium. GTDB lineage: Bacteria > Pseudomonadota > Gammaproteobacteria > Burkholderiales > Burkholderiaceae_C > Pseudaquabacterium. The sequence continues at coordinate 4,799 of JAGOBT010000139.1, read as the reverse complement.
GTGCGGTGGCAGCCTCCAGCCGCGCCAGCCACTGCAGGGCATGCGCCCGGCTGCTGCCGCACATCTCGGCGGACGGCTGCAGCCCGCTGCACACCGCCGGGCGACTGGGGTGGCCGAACAGTTGGCATCGGCCGTCGGCATCCAGTTGCACGCAGGGCACGCCGGCCGGCTTGCCCTGCGGCATGCCCGGGATCGGCGAGCTGATCGACGGTGCGATGCAGCAGGCGGCACAGCCGGGGCGGCAGGGGATCGGGGCTGGCATGGGGCGGACGGCGAGGTGGCGGTGTCGATCATCGCTGCACCAGGGCCATCACGGCAGTTGTCTCCCGCACGGCGGGCCGGCTTTTTACAATGCGGGTCTGCCCATCGCTTGCGGCGTGCCCTTCCCGGCCTGCCGCCCCCCACCGTGCTGCACCCTCAATCATTCGATGTCATCGTCGTCGGCGGCGGCCATGCCGGCACCGAGGCCGCCCTGGCCGCGGCGCGCATGGGCTGCACCACGCTGCTGCTCACCCACAACATCGAGACGCTGGGGCAGATGAGCTGCAACCCCAGCATCGGCGGCATCGGCAAGGGCCACCTGGTCAAGGAGATCGATGCATTGGGCGGTGCCATGGCCGCGGCGACCGACGAAGCCGGCATCCAGTTCCGCATCCTCAATGGCAGCAAGGGCCCGGCGGTGCGCGCCACCCGGGCGCAGGCCGACCGCATCCTGTACAAGGCGGCCATCCGCCACCGGCTGGAGAACCAGCCCAACCTGTGGCTGTTCCAGCAGGCGGTGGACGACCTGACGGTGGAGAGCGACGGCCAGGGCGAGCGGGTGACCGGGGCGGTGACGCAGGCGGGCATCCGCTTTCGCGGCAAGACGGTGGTGCTGACGGCGGGCACCTTTCTCGATGGCCGCATCCACATCGGCCTGCAGAACCACAGCGCAGGGCGTGCGGGCGACCCGCCGGCTGTCACGCTGTCCGCCCGCCTGAAGGAGCTGAAGCTGCCGCAGGGCCGGCTGAAGACCGGCACGCCGCCGCGCATCGACGGCCGCAGCATCGACTTCAGCCAGCTGACCGAGCAGCCGGGTGACCTGGACCCGGTGCCGGTGTTCAGCTTCCTGGGCAGCGCCAGCCAGCACCCGCGCCAGGTGCCGTGCTGGATCACCCACACCAATGCGCAGACGCACGCCATCATCCGCTCGGGCTTTGACCGCAGCCCGATGTTCACCGGCGTGATCGAGGGCGTGGGGCCGCGCTATTGCCCCAGCATCGAAGACAAGGTGAACCGCTTTGCCGACAAGGACAGCCACCAGATCTTTCTGGAGCCCGAGGGGCTGACCACGCACGAGTTCTACCCGAACGGCATCTCCACGTCGCTGCCCTTCGACATCCAGCTGGCAGCGCTGCAGTCGATGCCCGGGCTGCAGCAGGCCCACATCCTGCGGCCGGGCTATGCCATCGAATACGACTTCTTCGATCCGCGTGAATTGAAGAGCAGCTTCGAGACCCGGGTGATCGGCGGGCTGTTCTTTGCCGGGCAGATCAATGGCACCACCGGTTATGAGGAGGCGGCGGCGCAGGGGCTGTTTGCCGGCGCCAACGCGGCCTTGCAGGCCCAGGGCCGTGACCCGCTGCACTTGGGGCGCGACCAGGCCTACCTGGGCGTGCTGGTCGACGACCTGATCACCAAGGGCGTGAGCGAGCCGTACCGCATGTTCACCAGCCGGGCCGAGTTCCGCCTGCAACTGCGAGAAGACAACGCCGACGCCCGCCTGACGGAGATTGGCCGCGGGCTCGGTCTGGTGGATGACCGGCGCTGGGATGCGTTCAACCGCAAGCGTGACGCGGTCGCTCGCACCGCCGAGGCGCTGAAGCGCTGCTGGGTCAACCCCAGCGTGCTGTCGGCAGCCGATGGCGAGCGGCTGCTGGGCAAGGCCATCGAACATGAATACAACCTGGCCGACCTGCTGCGCCGGCCGGGCGTCGACTTCGATGGCGTGTTGGCGGTGGCGGCTGCGGCGGGTGTGCGTGCAGCTGTTTCACGTGAAACACTGGCGGCTGAACTGGGTGAGGCGCTGGCTGCCACCGTGGTGGAGCAAGTGGAAATCGCCACCAAGTACGCCGGCTACATCGGCAAGCAGGTGGACGACGTGGCGCGCGCCGCACATTTTGAACATTTGAAGCTGCCGCCAGAGCTGGACTACAGCCAGGTGAAGGCGCTGAGCTTCGAGGTGCGGCAGAAGCTGGGCCGGCACCGGCCGGAGACCTTGGGCCAGGCGTCGCGTCTGTCGGGTGTGACGCCGGCCGCCATCTCGCTGCTGCTGGTGCATCTGAAGAAGGGCCGTTTCCAGGGCTTTGCCGAACCGGGCCTGGCTTCACCCGCTGCAGCCCAGGACGCCGCCTGAGATGGCCGTCTCTGCCGCACCCGGCGACCACCGGAAGCGTCTGCTGGCCGCTGCCCAGGCCTTGGGCGCGCCGCTGCAGGGTGCCGAGGCTGATCGCCTGCTGGCCTATGTGGACCTGCTGCAGCGCTGGAGCCGCGTCTACAACCTGACGGCACTGCGCGACCCGGCTGAAATGCTCAGCCACCACCTGATCGATTGCCTGGCGGTGCTGCCGCCGCTGCGGCGCTGGTGGGCGGATGCGCAACCGGGTGCGCGGCGCCTGTTGGATGTGGGCAGTGGCGGCGGATTGCCGGGCGTGGTGCTGGCGGCGCTGCAGCCAGACTGGCAGGTGGATTGCGTCGACACGGTGGCCAAGAAGGCCGGCTTCATCCGCCAGGTGGCTGCCGAGTTGCGCCTGTCCAATCTGCAGGGGCTGCATGCGCGGGTCGAGGCCCTGGCGCCACCGGCCGGTGGTTACGGGGTGATTGCCTCGCGGGCGTTTGCGTCGCTGGCTGATTTCACGGCGCTCACCCGGCACTTGCTGGCCGACGGTGGCGTGTGGATGGCGATGAAGGGCAAGCTGCCGGCTGATGAACAGGCGGCACTGCCGGCCGACGTGGAAGTGTTTCACGTGGAACAACTGCAGGTGCCCGGGCTCGACGCCCAACGCTGCCTGGTGTGGATGCGCCCCCGCGCGGGCACGGACTGACCGCCAAGGCCAGGGCGGACCGGGCGTGCGCTGGCCCCATCCAAAGCCCGACAGCCGTCTTGCCAGCGGCGATACTTGCGCCCATGGCCAAAGTGTTCTGCATCGCAAACCAGAAGGGTGGCGTCGGCAAGACGACCACCACCGTCAACCTGGCCGCCGGGCTGGCGCGGGTGGGGCAGAAGGTGCTGGTGGTCGACCTGGATCCGCAAGGCAATGCCACCATGGGCTCGGGCGTGGACAAGCGGGCGATGGCGCTGTCGGTGTACGACGTGCTGCTGGAATCGGCCGGCATCCTGGAAGCGCGCCAGCGCAGCGAGGCTGGCGGCTACGACGTGCTGGGCGCCAACCGCGAACTGGCCGGCGCCGAGGTGGAACTGGTCGCGCTGGAGCGCCGCAACCAGCGCCTGCGCCAGGCGCTGGCCACCGCCGCAGCTGAGCCGGCCGGCCACTACGATTTTGTGCTGATCGACTGCCCGCCGTCGCTGAGCCTGCTCACGCTGAACGGCTTGTGCAGCGCCCACGGCGTGATCGTGCCGATGCAGTGTGAGTACTTCGCGCTGGAGGGCCTGTCCGACCTGGTCAACACCATCAAGCAGGTGCATGCCAACCTCAACCGCGATCTGCAGGTGATCGGTCTGCTGCGGGTGATGTTCGACCCCCGCATCACGCTGCAGCAGCAGGTCAGTGACCAGCTCAAGGCCCACTTCGGCGACAAGGTGTTCAACACCGTGATCCCGCGCAACGTGCGCCTGGCCGAGGCGCCCAGCTACGGCCAGCCGGGCGTGGTGTTCGACGCGGCGTCCAAGGGTGCGCAGGCCTATGTGGCCTTCGCGCAAGAGCTGGTGCAACGTGTCGCCAGCCTGGGCATGGCGGCGTGACCCAGCGGCTGCGCCTGCCATGCTGAACCCCGACCGCCTGCCCGAACCCCTGCTGTCGCGCATCGAGGATGCCGGCCTGAACGCCAGCGCTCCGCCGCAGCAGCGCTGGGTCGACGGCTGGCTGCTGCGCTTTTCGCCCGGCAAGGCCAAGCGGGCCCGCTGCATCCAGCCGGTGGCCGACGGCCGCCTGCCGCTGGCCGAGCGGCTGGCGCTGTGCCAGGCGGTGTTCGCTGACGCCGGCCTGCCGATGGTGGCGCGCCTCACCCCGTTCAGCCGCCCGGACGGCCTGGACAGCGCCCTGGCCGCGCTGGGCTGGCACCGGCAGGACGACACCCGCGTGATGGTGGCGCCGCAGTGTCCGTCGGTGGCCGAGCCGCTGACCCCGGGCCTGGTGTGGCAGCAGCTCGACGCCGCCAGCTACGCCGAGGTGGTGGGCGCGCTGCGCGGCTCACCAGCCGAACAGCGCAGCGCCCATGCCCAGCGGCTGGCGCTGTCGCCGGTGCCGTACCAGGGCTGGGTGCTGCGCCGGCCCGACGACGGCCAGGTGCTGGCCTGCGGCCAGAGCGCGGCCGAGGGCGACCTGGTGGGCCTGTACGACGTGTTCACCCATCCGCAGGCGCGCGGGCAGGGCTTGGCCCGCATCCTGTGCAGCCGGCTGCTGGCCCAGGCCCATGCTGCGGGTGCGCGCGTGGCCTACCTGCAGGTGGATGCCGACAACCACCCGGCCCGCGCCATCTACCGTCGCCTGGGCTTCGCCGACGCCTACGCCTACCACTACCGGTCGCCCGACCCGGGCGCGGATCCACACTGAGTGTCTGCTGTCGCCTTGGCGACGTTC
>JAGOBT010000138.1 GCA_017999135.1 Burkholderiaceae bacterium | reverse complement strand
GGTGTGGTGCGCGTGATCTGCACCGACCCGCGCCACAAGCAGCGCCAGGGCTGATGCCCGCGTTCAGTCATTAGAGGACCACCATGGCACGTATTGCTGGCATCAACATTCCGCCGCACAAGCACGCCGAGATCGGCCTGACGTCGATCTATGGCATCGGCCGTACCACCGCGCAGAAGATCTGCACGGCGGTGGGCATCGCCTACTCCAAGAAGATCAAGGACCTGTCGGACAGCGATCTGGAAAAGATCCGCGACGAGGTCAACAAGCTGACGATCGAAGGCGACCTGCGCCGCGAGATCAGCATGAACATCAAGCGGCTGATGGACTTGGGCTGCTACCGCGGCCTGCGCCACCGCCGCGGCTTGCCGATGCGCGGCCAGCGCACGCGCACCAATGCCCGCACCCGCAAGGGTCCGCGCAAGGGCGCTGCCGCGCTGAAGAAGTAAGCCCCATCGAACGCCCCTGATCGAGACACGACATGGCAAAAGCACCAGCGAATACCGCCGCACGCCGCGTGAGCAAGAAGATCCGCAAGAACATTGCGGACGGCATTGCGCACGTGCATGCGTCGTTCAACAACACCATCATCACCATCACCGATCGCCAGGGCGGCTCGCTCGCCTGGGCGTCGTCGGGTGGCCAGGGCTTCAAGGGCTCGCGCAAGTCCACGCCGTTCGCCGCACAGGTGGCCGCCGAAGTGGCGGGCCGCGCTGCGCAAGAGCAGGGCATCAAGAACCTGGACGTGCGGATCAAGGGCCCCGGCCCGGGTCGTGAATCGTCCGTGCGCGCCCTGGCTGCCTTGGGCATCCGCATCAACTCGATCAGCGACGTGACGCCGGTGCCGCACAACGGGTGCCGTCCACAGAAGCGCCGTCGGATCTGAGCCTGTTGTGCGCGGCCGCCTGGCCGCTACAATCAAGAGTTTTCCGTCAGCCGGCGGGTGCATGCAGCGCCTGCCGGCAATTTCGTTGAAGCACGCCAACACTGCAGTGCAGGGTGCCGGCAGCACAACGACCAAGCCCACCGTCTGAGCGTCTCAACAACATCCGCCAGACTCGCGCGACTTTTGCCTCGCGTCAGATTTTCACAGAGGACCCCCCGTGGCACGTTACCTAGGACCCAAGGCCAAGCTGGCCCGCCGTGAAGGCACCGATCTTTACCTGAAGAGCGCCCGCCGCGCCATCAGCGACAAGTCGAAGTTCGAGACCAAGCCCGGTCAGCACGGCCGCACCTCGGGTCAGCGCACGTCTGACTTCGGCATCCAGCTGCGTGAGAAGCAGAAGGTCAAGCGCATGTACGGTGTGCTGGAGCGACAGTTCCGCCGCTACTTCGCCGAGGCTGAGCGCCGCAAGGGCAACACCGGTGCCAACCTGCTGTTCCTGCTGGAAAGTCGGCTGGACAACGTGGTGTACCGCATGGGCTTCGGCAGCACCCGTGCCGAGGCGCGCCAGCTGGTGTCGCACCAGGCGATCATGGTCAACGGCAAGACGGTCGACATCGCCTCCTACCTGGTGAAGCCCGGTGACGTGGTGGCCCTGCGCGAAAAGGCCAAGAAGCAGCTGCGCGTGACCGAGTCGGTCAAGTTGGCCGCCTCGATCGGCATGCCCGACTGGGTGCAGGTGGACGCAACCAAGCTGGAAGGCATCTTCCGCAAGGTGCCCGACCGCGACCAGTTCGGCGCCGAGATCAACGAATCGCTGATCGTCGAGCTCTACTCGCGCTGATGCCTTGCCGGCGCGCCGCCCGCCAGGCGTGCGCGCCCCGCCCTCGTGTCCGCTTGCCGGGCATGGCACGAGGTGTATCCCGCCCGGCATGGTCCGTCAGCCTTATCGGTGTAACGAGCCGAGGGTATTGAGAGGAACAGGACTCGATGCAAACCAATCTGCTGAAACCCAAAGCCATCCAGGTGGAGCCGCTCGGCCACCACCGCGCCAAAGTCACGCTCGAGCCGTTCGAGCGCGGTTACGGCCACACGCTGGGCAACGCGCTGCGCCGCGTGCTGCTGTCGTCGATGGTGGGTTACGCACCGACCGAAGTCACCATCGCTGGCGTGCTGCATGAGTACTCCACCATCGACGGCGTGGCCGAAGATGTGGTGCACATCATGCTGAACCTGAAGGGCGTGGTCTTCCGCCTTCACAACCGCGACGAAGTGACGCTGGTGGTGCGCAAGGAAGGCGAAGGCCCGGTCACCGCGGCCGACATCCAGGTGCCGCACGACGTGGAAGTCATCAACCCCGAGCACGTGATCGCCCACCTGGCCCATGGCGGCAAGCTGGACATGCAGATCAAGGTGGAAAAGGGTCGTGGCTATGTGCCGGGCAGCATGCGCCGTTATGGCGATGAGCCCACCAAGTCGATCGGCCGCATCGTGCTGGACGCATCGTTCTCGCCGGTTCGCCGTGTGAGCTACGCCGTCGAGAACGCCCGTGTCGAGCAGCGGACCGACCTGGACAAGCTGGTGCTCGAGATCGAGACCAACGGTGCCGTCACGCCCGAAGATGCCATCCGTGCATCGGCACAGATCCTGGTGGAGCAGCTGGCCGTGTTCTCCGGCATGCAGCCGGTGGAAGGCGCCGGCGGCTATGCCGGCCCGAGCGACATCCGCAAGGACACGCACGACCCGATCCTGCTGCGCCCGGTGGACGAGCTGGAGCTGACCGTGCGCTCGGCCAACTGCCTGAAGGCCGAGAACATCTACTACATCGGCGACCTGATCCAGCGCACCGAGACGGAGCTGCTGAAGACCCCGAACTTGGGCCGCAAGTCGCTCAACGAAATCAAGGAAGTGCTGGCTTCGCGCGGGCTCACGCTCGGCGCGCGGCTGGAGAACTGGCCCCCGCAGGGCCTGGACAAGCGCTGATCCCGGCGCAGGTCAACCCAAACCACCGGCCCGGTATCGGGCACGAGTGCACACCCCGGTACCTGACACGGCCGGGGTTCGATAACCAAAGGACATCACCATGCGTCACCGCCACGGCCTCCGCAAACTCAACCGCACCAGCGAGCACCGCGCCGCGATGCTGCGCAACATGTGCGTTTCGCTGCTGCAGCACGAAGCCATCAAGACCACCGTGCCCAAGGCCAAGGAGCTGCGGCGCGTGGTCGAGCCCCTGATCACTCTGGCCAAGGTGCCCAGCCTGGCCAACCACCGCCTGGCCTTCAACCGCCTGCGTGACCGCGACGTGGTGCTGAAGCTGTTCAAGGAGCTGGGCCCCCGCTACCAGACCCGCCCGGGTGGCTACACCCGCATCCTGAAGATGGGGTTCCGCGTGGGTGACAACGCGCCGATGGCCTTCGTCGAACTGGTGGACCGCCCCGAGCCCGCCGCTGCGGCCGAACCCGCAGGCGAGTGACCCGCCGGCCGGGCACAGCCCTGCCGACGGCCTGACAAGGAACCAGCCTGCGGGCTGGTTTTTTATTGGGCGCGCGGTGGTCGAGAATGCACGCTGGCAGCGCCGCTGACGGGTTGCCGCACCACGCCGCACAACCTCTCTGCTGGAGCCCATCTTGACCCTGCCTGGAATCCGCCGCCTGCTCGGGGCCGGCCTTGCGGCCATCGCGCTGCTGCCTGCCCTGTCTGCCCACGCCCAGGACTGGCCCACCCGGCCGATCACGCTGTACCTGGGCTTTCCGGCTGGGTCGGGCGTGGACGTGGTGGCCCGCCGCCTGCAGGAGCCCCTGGGCAAGCAGCTGGGCCAGCCGGTGGTCATCGACTACAAGCCCGGCGCGGCCGGCAACATCGCCAGCCAGTTCGTGGCTGGCGCCAAGGCCGACGGCTACACGCTGCTGTTCGGCACCGCCGCCACGCATGGCAGCAACGCGGCGCTGTACAAGAAGCTGCCGTTCGACGTGGAGACCGACTTCGTGCCGGTGGCGCCGTTGCTGGATGTGTCGAACGTGCTCACCATCAACCCCGACGTCATCAACGTGCGCACGCTGCAGGAGTTCGTCGCGCTGGTGAAGGCCAACCCGGGCAAGTACAACTACGCGTCCACCGGCAACGGCGCAGGCACCCACATGGCGTTTGCCGAGTTCAACGCCCGCCTGGGGCTGGACATGGTGCATGTGCCCTACAAGGGCGGCCCGGAGGCGATCCAGGCGGTGCTGAAGGGCGACACCTGCTGCATCATGAACCAGGTGCAGACGGTGCTGTCCCACTACAAGGCCGGCAAGGTGCGCCTGCTGGGCGTGACCACGGCCGCGCCGGTGGCCGCCGTGAAGGAGGTGCCCACCATCGCGTCCAGCGGCTTGCCGGGCACGCAGGGCTTCGACAGCTCCATCTGGTTCGCCATCTTCGCGCCCAAGGGCACCGACGCCCGCATCGTCGACAAGCTCAACGCCGCGGTGAAGGTGGTGCTCGAGCAGCGCGAGGTGCAGGCCCACTTCGAGGCCCAGGGCAATGCGGTGCGCATCGAATCGCCCGACCAGTTCCGCAGGACGGTGCGCGACAACCGCGTGAAGTGGGCCGAGGTGGCACGCAGCGCCAACATCACCCTGGACTGACAGGCCGTGCACGCCGACGCCCCCGCCTCACCGCCCATCGGCCTGCCGGCGCTGGAACAGCGCCTGGCGCACGATCTGGCCTGCCTGGGCTGGCCGGCCCGGCCGTGGATGCCAGCGCAGCCGCCGGTCGACGGCCTGCCCGTGCTGGATGTGGCCATCATCGGGGCCGGCCAGGCCGGCATGGCGGTGGCGGCCTGTCTGGCGCAGAACGGCATCCACGCGGTGCTGTTCGACCGCCAGGGCGCCGGGCTGGAAGGCCCCTGGGCCACCACCGCCCGCATGGAGACGCTGCGCTCGCCCAAGGAGCTGACCGGCCCTGCGCTGGGTCTGCCCGCGCTGACCTTTCGCGCCTGGTACGAGGCGCAGTTCGGCGCCGCAGGCTGGACTGCGCTGGACAAGATTCCCCGCCTGCAGTGGATGGACTACCTGCGCTGGTACCGCCGGGTGATGGCGCTGGACGTGCGCAATCACACCGCCGTGGTGGCGGTGCTGCCACGTGCCGACAGCCGTGTGCTGCTGCATCTGCGAGCGGCCGGTGCCGACAGCCGCGTGCTGGCGCGCCGGGTGGTGCTGGCCACCGGCCGCGACGGCCTGGGCGGGCCGGCTGTGCCGGCCTTCATGGACGGCATCCCCCCGCAGCTGTGGGCGCATTCGTCCGACGAGCTGGACCACAGCCGCCTGGCCGGCTTGCGGGTGGCGGTGGTGGGCGCCGGCTCATCGGCCATGGACAGCGCCGCCACGGCGCTGGAGTGCGGTGCCCGCAGTGTCGATCTGCTGATCCGCCGCGACGACCTGCCGCGCATCAACAAGAGCAAGGGCGCCGGCGTGCCGGGCCTGACGCACGGCCACCACCTGCTGCCCGACGCGCAGCGCTGGCGCCTGCGCCACTACATCAACCAGACCCAGGTGCCGCCGCCGCATGGCAGCACGCTGCGTGTGTCGCGCCACCCGAACGCCGCGTTCCACTTCGGCTGCGCGGTGCAGGCGGTGCAGCACAGCGGCGACGGCCTGCGCATCCGCACCGCGCGCCGCAGCTTCGAGGTCGACTTCGCGATCGTGTCCACCGGTTTCAAGATCGACTGGAGCCTGCGCCCCGAATACGCCGCCTTTGCCGACCAGGTGCGCGCCTGGAAGCACCGCTTCACGCCCGCGCCGGGCGAGCACGACCAGGAGCTGGCCGATTCTCCCGACCTGGGGCCGCTGTTCCAGTTCCAGGAGCGCACGCCGGGCGCCTGCCCGGGACTGGACCGCGTCCACTGCTTCTGCTACCCCGCCACCCTGTCGCACGGCGCGGTGTCGGGCGACATCCCGGCCATCAGCGACGGCGCCCGCCGCCTGGCCACGGGCCTGGCGGCCGCGTTCTACCGCGAAGACTTCGACCACCACTTCGCCATGCTCGAGGCCTATGCCGACCCCGAACTGCTGGGCGATGAATGGGTGCCGGCCTGAAGCGGCCGACCCGCCCCCTGCCAGGAAGCCCATGCCGATGACCACCGAACCCCTCGCCCCGCCCGCTGCCGACGTGGTGGATGCCTGCGTGCCACTGGCGCCAGGCCACCCGGTGCACGCGGTGCGCCATGCGCGCGCCAAGGTGGTGGCGGCCACCCAGGCCAGCCATGACGGCCTGTTGTCGCCCGATGTGGCCGGCATCTCCGTGGCCGAGCGGCTGGCGGCGGCCCTGCTGGCCTGCCGTCTGTCGCATGCGCCGACGCTGGCGGACCACCATGCCCACCGGCTGCGCTTGCAGGCGCCAGACGGCATGGCCTGGGCAGCCGCCATTGAAGCCGACACCTGGACGCACGACTTGCCGCCGCGGCTGACCACGCTGCTGGGCTACACCGCCAAGCTGATTGATCGGCCCATCGACGGCGACCGGACGGCGGTGCAGGCGCTGCGCGACGCGGGCCTGAGCACGCCGGCCGTGGTGGCGCTGGCGCAGCTGATCGCCTTCGTGTCGTACCAGGTGCGGCTGGTGGCGGGCCTGCAGGCCCTGGTGGCGGCTGCGGGCCAACCCCTGCCGCCGCCCGCGCCAGCCGCCCCGGCGGCGGCACGGGCGTTGCTGCCCTCGCCGTTGCGCATCAACGGTTTCACCGACGAGACCCTGGAGTGGGCGCCCTGGCTCGACACCGTGGCGCTGGACGCTGCCACGCCGCAGCAACTGGCAGCGCTGGACGAGATGAGCCCGACGGCGCGGCAGTCACCGTACTTTCTGCTGCTGGCCCACCAGCCCGAGATCCTGCTGCACCGGTCGGTGGCGTTCAACGCCATCATGTTTGCGCCGGGCGGGTTGTCGCGGGCCGAGCGCGAGCTGGGGGCGACCGTCGAATCCCGGCTCAATGGCTGCGTGTATTGCACGGCGGTACATGCCCAGCGCTTCACGCAGCTGGCCAGGCGCAATGATGTGATCGCACAACTGTTCCAGAATCCCGCCACGGCCGGCGCCGACGCCCGGGAGCAGGCGCTGGTGCGGTTCTCGGCCCAGCTGGGCCTGCAGCCGCACACGGTGGCGGCGTCTGACGTGCTGGTGCTGCAGGCCGCCGGCCTGAGCCCCGGCGAGACGCTGGACCTGGTGCATGCCGTGGCCCTGTTTGCCTGGGCCAACCGCCTGATGCTGAACCTGGGCCAGACGGTGCTCCCCTGGGTGGGGCCGGCAAATTGAAGAACGGACTGAATCTCCTCCACATGATCGCCTGCAACCTGTGCTATAGTCATAGGCTCAGTCGCGGGGTGGAGCAGCCTGGTAGCTCGTTGGGCTCATAACCCAAAGGTCGCAAGTTCAAATCTTGCCCCCGCAACCAAGAAATATGAGTGCTGACAGGCACTTACGAAGCCCGCCCCGTGCGGGCTTCGGCGTTTCTGGGCGCCATGGCCCATCTGTGGCCCACCGGTGGCCCATCCATGGCCCACCGGTTTTCTCGGCCTGACCAAAACGACCGTTGGGCGCTTGGCCCACGGTCTGCGGCGGTGACCATTGGGATCAATCGGCGTCAATCGCCGCCGTGGCCTCCCCCAGATCGCCCGCGATCAGGCGGAATTGCTCCAGCGCCGCCTCCAGGTCGTCGACGATCTCCTGCGCGATCACATCCGGCGGCGGCAGGTTGTCGCTATCGGCCAGCGATTCGTCACGCAGCCAGAAGATGTCAAGGCTTGCCTTGTCACGTGCCAGCAGCTCCGCCTGG
>JAGOBT010000137.1 GCA_017999135.1 Burkholderiaceae bacterium | reverse complement strand
CCGCCTTTGCCGCCGCCGCGCAGGAGGCCGGCATCCCGGCCACCGACGACTTCAACCGCGGCAACAACGAAGGCGTGGGCTATTTCGACGTCAACCAGCGCAAGGGCATCCGCTCGAACGCCACCAAGGCCTTCCTGCGGCCCATCCAGCACCGGCCCAACCTGCAGGTGTGGACGGGCGCGCAGGTCAGCCGGCTGATCACCAGCCAGGGCGAGCACGGCACCCGCGTCACCGGCGTGGAGGTGCTGCCGCGTGGCAAGGACAACCAGCCGGCTGGCGCCCCGCTGATCGCCCACCTGGCCGACGACGGCGGCAGCGGGCGGCATGCCGTGGTGATGGCCGCCGGCGCGGTGGGCACGCCGCAGATCCTGCAGCTGTCGGGCATCGGCCCGGGTGCGCTGCTGCAGCAGCACGGCATCAGCGTGGCGCACGACCTGCCCGGCGTCGGCGAGAACCTGCAGGACCACCTGCAGATCCGCGCCGTGTTCGAGGTGCAGGGCGTGAAGACGCTGAACACCCTGGCCAACAGCTGGTGGGGCAAGGGCCTGATCGGGCTGGAATACCTGCTGCGCCGCAGCGGGCCGATGAGCATGGCGCCGTCGCAGCTGGGCTGCTTCACCCGCTCAGCGCCGGGCTTTGACTGGCCGAACGTCGAATACCACGTGCAGCCGCTCAGTCTGGACGCCTTCGGCGAGCCGCTGCACCGGTTCAATGCCTTCACCGCCAGCGTGTGCAACCTGAACCCCACGTCGCGCGGCACGGTGCGCATCACCAGCCCCCGGGCGCAGGACGCGCCGGCCATCCAGGCCAACTACCTCAGCACCGAGGCCGACCGCCTGGTGGCCGCCGACAGCCTGCGGCTGACGCGTCGCATCGCCGCGCAGCCGGCGCTGGCGAAGTACAGCCCCAAGGAAGTGAAGCCCGGCGTGCAGTTCCAGACCGACGACGAGCTGGCCCGCCTGGCCGGCGACATCGGCACCACCATCTTCCACCCGGTGGGCACCTGCCGCATGGGCACGGCCGGCGATCCGCTGGCGGTGGTCGACCCCACGCTGCAGGTGCGCGGCGTGCGCAACCTGTGCATTGCCGACGCCAGCGTGATGCCCACCATCACCAGCGGCAACACCAACGCGCCCACGCTGATGATCGCCGAGCGCGCGGCCGACTGGCTGCTGCGGCCCGCCGCGGCCTGATGGCGGGTAAATCCGGGCTGACGCTGCGCCGCCGGGTGCCTACATTGCGGCCACTCGGCGCATGCGGCCGGGATGCAGTCGGCCGCATGGGCCCGGGGGACCGAGGAGACACAGACAGCAGCAGAAGAACACCCACACGGCGGACCCGGCGCAACACCACAACACAGCGCCACCACGGGCCGCCCTGACTGACCGCGCCAGGCTTGTGCCTGGCGTTTTTTTTGGCGCCGCGCCGGAAAAGCGTGGCGGCAGGCGCGGACTTCGGGGCTTTGCCGTCGTTGCCGGCGGCTAGTCTCGGCAGCGTCAGGCCCGGTCATGGGCCGCCCACCACCCCTGCCACCACCCCTGCCGCCACCCCGGCCTGCCGCCATGTCCGTCGCCCCGCAACTGCGCTCGCTCGAGATCGACATCCCGTCCAAGCCTGACGCCCTGGTCAAGCTGTCGCTGCTGCTGGCCGAAGACGACGTCAACCAGCGGGCGGTGGCGGCGCTGGTCGAGGCCGACATGGCCCTGGCCGCCGCGGTGATGAAGGCGGTGAACTCGTCGCTGTACGGGCTGGCCGGCCGGGTGCAGAGCGTGCAGCAGGCCATCACCTACCTGGGCACGCGCGAGGTGGCGGGCATCACCTTCGAGATGGGGCTGCGCGCGGCGTTTCCGCCCGCGCCCGAGCTGGAACCGATCTGGCAGCGTGCCGCGCACCGCGGCCTGCTGATGGGCCGCCTGGCCGCCGCCCTGGGCCTGGACGCCTGGGCCGCGCACTCGGCCGGGTTGTTCGAGGAATGCGGCAAGGCGGTGCTGTTCCGCCACGCCACCAACCACTACCGCGCCATGCTGCGCGCCGCCGACACCGATGCCGACCTGTGCCAGCTGGAGCACACCGGCTTCGGCGTCAGCCACGACGCGCTGGGCGCTGCGCTGTGCGAAAGCTGGGGCCTGGGCCCGGCGGCGGTGTCCAGCGTGCGCCACCATGTCACCGCCCAGGGCCTGCTGGAACTGCCCGGCCCGCCGGCGCGGCGCAGCGTGCTGGCGCTGTCGGTGATTGCCGCGGCCATCGTCACCATGCCGCCGTCGGTGGACGAGGTGGTGCCCCAGATCGCGCCGCAGGCCGATCTGGACACCACCCTGGTGCTGCGCGCCACCCGCAAGCTGGTGGACGACCTGCAGGCCGCCCAGGCCCACGGCCGGGGCTGATTCCGCCGGCGCCGCCGGGTTCCCCGCACCCGGCTCGGTGGGTGCCCTGATCTGGAAACCCCCTCTGGGCAGCGCCCCGGCGCGCGGCTACGCTCCCACCTTTCGACAGCCGGCCGGACCAGGCCGTGAAAGGGAAAAGCATGCGTCACGTGCCCGTGGATGCCTCGCAACTGGCGCTGCAGCGCCTCTACCACTGGGAGCAGACCACACCCACGCGGGTGGTGTTCACCCAGCCCATGGGGGGTGGTGCGGTGGAAACCTTCACCTGGGCCCAGGTGATGGACCAGGCCCGCCGCATGGCCACGCACCTGCAGGCCCAGGGTGTGCAGCCCGGCGACCGGGTGGCCCTGATCAGCAAGAACACCGCCTGGTGGCTGATCACCGACTTCGCCATCTGGCTGGCCGGTGGCGTGTCGGTGCCGCTGTACCCCACGCTGGCGGCCGACACCATCCGCCAGATCCTGGCCCACAGCGAGGCCAAGCTGCTGTTCATCGGCAAGCTCGACGGCTGGGCCGGCATGCGCCCGGGCGTGCCCGCCGGCATGCACTGCATCGCCATGCCGCTGGCGCCGGCCGCAGCCGAGCTGCCGCCCGGCTGCGAGCAGTGGGCCACCATCCTGGGCCACAGCCAGCCGCTGGCCGGCAACCCGGTGCGCGGCGGCGACGAACTGGCCACCATCATGTACACCTCGGGCACCACCGGCATGCCCAAGGGCGTGATGCACAGCTTCGGCACCTTCGCCTGGAGCCTGCAGTCGGGCCTGAAGCGGGTGAGCATGGTCAACCAGGGCAGCCGCATGCTGAGCTATCTGCCGCTGTCGCACGTGGCCGAGCGCTCGCTGGTGGAATTTGCGCTGCTGTCGACCAACATGCAGGTGTTCTTCGCCGAGAGCCTGGACACCTTTGCGCAGGACCTGCAGCGCGCCCGGCCCACGTTGTTCTTCTCGGTGCCGCGGCTGTGGGTGAAGTTCCAGCAGGGCGTGTCGGCCAAGATGCCGCCGGCCAAGCTGGCGCGGCTGCTGAAGATCCCGATCATCAGCGGCATCGTGCGCAAGAAGGTGCTGGGCGCGCTGGGGCTGGACCAGTGCGTGTTTGCTGCCGGTGGCGCCGCGCCGATGCCGCCCGATCTGCTGAAGTGGTACGGCGCGCTGGGCCTGAACCTGGTCGAGGTGTACGGCATGACCGAGAACTGCGGCCTGTCGCACGCCACCCTGCCCGGCGTGCCGCGGCCGGGCACGGTGGGCCAGCCGTATGAAGGCGTCGAATGCCGGCTCGACCCCGCCAATGGCGAGATCCAGATGCGCAGCCCCGGCCTGATGCTGGGCTACTACAAGGAGCCCGGCCTCACGCAGGAGGCCATCACCGCCGACGGCTGGCTGCACACCGGCGACAAGGGCGCGCTGGATGTCGAGGGCAACCTCAAGATCACCGGCCGGGTGAAAGACCTGTTCAAGACCGGCAAGGGCAAGTACGTGGCCCCGGCGCCCATCGAGGACAAGCTGGTGATGCACCCGGCCGTGGAAGCCTGCTGCGTGACCGGCGCCAACCTGGGCCAGCCGCTGGCGGTGCTGATGCTCAACGAGGGCGCGGTGGCCAAGGCCAAGACGGCCGAGGGCCGCACCGAGCTGGAAGCCGGCCTGAGCGAGCACCTGAAGACGGTCAACGCCACGCTCGACCCGCATGAGCAGATGGACTGCCTGGTGCTGGTGACCGAGCCCTGGAGCGTGGACAACGGCTTCATCACGCCCACCTTCAAGGTCAAGCGCAACCGGGTGGAAGAGGTGTACGCCGCCAGCTACGAGCGCTGGGTGGGCATGCGCAAGAAGGTGATCTGGCTGTAGCCCTGCAGTGATGGCACGCGGCCTCAGCGCGCGCCGCCTGGCGCGTTCTGGGGCAGCCTGACGAACAGCGTGGCCACCGCTGCGCACAGCAGCAGCGCCCCGGCCAGCAGCACCACGTTGCGCGCGTCACCGCCCAGCAGCGGCTTGTAGAACAGCGGCAGCGTGACGCTCTGGATCAGCATCGGGATCACGATGAACATGTTGAAGATGCCCATGTAGACGCCGGTGCGCTCCGGCGGGATGCTGCTGGCCAGCATCACGTACGGGTTGCCCATGATGCTGGCCCAGCACAGGCCCACGCCGATCATCGGGATGAACAGCCAGGCCTGCTGGCCGATCGACGGGATCGCCAGCATGCCCAGGCCGCCGGCCGCCAGGCAGGCCGCGTGCATCACCTTGGCGCCGAAGCGTTTTGTGAATGGCACCAGCGCAAACGCCGCCACGAAGGCCACCGCGTTGTAGAAGCCGCCGATCTGGCCGTTGACCAGCACCGCGTCGCGAAAGCCGGTGGTGGTGGGATCGCTGGTGTTGAACAGCGAGCGGGCGATGCTGTAGGTGACGTACTGCCAGTAGCAGACCATGCCGTACCACTGGAACAGCTTCATCACCGCCATCTGCCGCATGGCGCTGGGCATGTCGACGATGGCGTCCCAGATCTCGCGCAGCGTGGCGCCCACGCCTGGCTTCTTGGCCTCGATCTCGGCGCGCTGTTGCGGGGTGAGCGGCAGTTCGGGCACGCGCCAGATCGAATAGGCGATGGTGCAGATCGACAGCACCGCGCCGATCAGGAACGAGATCTTGGTGATCACCGGGATGTTGTTGGCATCCACCATGTCCTTGTTCATGCCCAGCCACACCAGGATGGACGGCGCCAGGTAGCTCAAGGTCTGCGCCAGGCCGGTGAAGGCGCTCTGTGTCAGGTAGCCCTGGGCATGCTGCTTCTGATCGAGCCGGTCGCTGACATAGGCGCGGTAGGGCTCCATCGTGGTGTTGTTGGCCGCGTCCATGATCCACAGCAGGCTGGCCGCCATCCACAGCGCGCTGCTGTAGGGCATGGCGAACAGCGTCAGGCTGCACAGGATGGCGCCGATCAGGAAGTAGGGCGTGCGCCGGCCGTAGCGCGAGGCGGTGCGGTCGCTCATCGCACCCACGATCGGCTGCACCAGCAGGCCGGTCATCGGCCCGGCCAGCGACAGCAGCGGCAGCGCCGCCTCGTCCGCACCCAGGTAGCTGTAGATCGGGCCCATGTTGCTCTGCTGCAGGCCGAAGCTGAACTGCAGGCCGAGGAAGCCCACGTTCATCTGGACGATCTGGCGCAGCGACAGGTGCGGCTTGGTGGGGGCCGGGGTCATGGTGGTGGCTTGGCTGGCAAAACCGCCACTCTAGACACGTTGCAAACGATTGCAATTGCGGGTTTCCCTGGGGCCGCACGGTGGCGGGCGACGCCGCCGTGGCATGCCGGATCTGTGGTGCCAGGGCATGGGCGCCGGCAAGCGCCTGGCGACAGCCGCGCCGGCTGCGCCCTGCAAGGTCATGCACCCGTTGCTGCGATGGGGCGGCCTGCGCCCCGCAGGCCCCGATTGATTCGGCGTGCGCTTGCTGGCGGCTCAATGCACCCGCAGCACTTCGAACTGCCGTCTTGGGTCGACCTGCATCGACACCGCATCACCCTCGCACTTGCCCAGCATGGCTCTGCCCAAGGGGGCTTCCTCGCTGATGACCTGAATGAGCTGGGTGCCGCTGAGCAACTGCATGCTCCCCCCACCAGGGCCCAGAAAGAGCTGTTGCTGCTTGTCGTCGGCATCGACCAGGCAGACCAGCGCGCCGAGCTGGATGCCTTTGCGGGCGTCATAGGGGCCGGGGCGAAACTGGCGCCAGGCGGCCATCGCCTGCCGGATGGCGTCGGCGCGGCGCGCGAGGCCGGTGGCCAGGTAGGCGGCTTCGAGCCCCAGGGTGTCGTACTTGTTTTCGGCGATGTTTTCTTCGTGCGTCGCCGTCTCATGGGCCGCCTGCAGCGCCTGTTCGGCTTGCCGCAGGTCTGCGGCAAGCCGCTCCAGCACCTGTTGCTGCAGCCAGGATTTATCCACGGCGGAAGGTGCCGCGCAGGGCACCGGCCGCCATGGCGATGAAGCCGGCGTGGTGCGCGGGGTCCAGCCAGCGTGTCACCACCACCGCCTGCAGCGCGGTGTCCACCCAGACCATGTGGCCACCGGCGCCCTGCATGAACATCGCGCCTGCCGATGCGCCTTCAAACAGCCGGCCCTCGGGGTTCAGCCACACCAGCCAGCCGTAGAACGGCGCGATCGCGGCGGGCTGGCCCATGCGCTGCACCCAGTCCGCAGGCAGCAGCGCCCGGCCCTGGTGCCTGCCGCCGTCCAGCAGCAGCTGGCCCAGCCGGGCCAGGTCGCGGGCGCTGACCGAGACGCCGCCGCCCCAGTGCGTGCCACCGGGCACCGAGGGCAGGCGCCGGCCGTCCAGCAGGACCCAGGCGTCGTCGTCGCCTTCCCAGCGGAAGGTGTCCTGCGCGCACAGCGGCTGCAGCAGCGCGTCGTGCATCACCTGCTGCAGCGGCGTGCGAAACAGGTGCAGCAAGGCCAGCGAGAGCTGGTTGATGCGCACGTCGTTGTATTCCCAATAGCTGCCCGGCGCCTGCAGCGGGCGGTTGCCCCCCTTGGGGCCGCCAGCGGGGCGCGGGTCGTGGGCCACCTTGCGCCAGCGGTCCACCTGGTCTGGCAGGCCGAAGCAGCTGCCCTCCCATTCGCTGGTCTGTTCCATCAGATGGCGCCAGGTGATGGGCGCGTTGTGCGGCGTGTCGAAGCCGATGCCCGGCAACTGCGCGCCCACCGGCTGGTCCACGTCGGGCAGCAGCCCGCGCGCCTGCGCCACGCCGGCCAGCAGCGCCAGGCAGGTCTTGGCGACGCTGAAGGTCTGGTCGGACCGGGCGGGCTGGCCCCAGCTGGCGATCTCGACGCCGTGCTGCCACACCACGCCGCTGCAGGGCCCGCGCGCATGCACGGGGCCGCGCAGACGGTTCCAGGGCGGCGGGTCGTCGTGGTGCACGCCGAAGCGCTGGGGCTCGCGCAGCGGATCGCGCGTCCAGGGTGTCTCATGGGCGTCGGCGAAGGCGGTTGCCAATGCCAGGGGAGCCAGGGGCGCCAGGGGTTGCGAAGCGGGTGTGGGCATGGGCGGCAGTCTAGGGGCCACGCCGCGGCGCGCCGGTCATGGCGTGACCTGGATCCCCGCCGGCAGTGGCATGCCCCTCCGCGCCATCGCCTCGCGCACCCGGTCGGGCCGGTCGCTGACGATGCCGTCCACGCCCAGGTCGAGCATGGCCTCGATCTGGGCCGGCTCGTTCACCGTCCAGGCCAGCACCTGCAGGCCTAGGGCCTGCGCCTCCTTCACCTGGGCGGCGTCCAGGTCGCCGTGGAAGCTGCTCCACACCTTGCCGCCTGCCGCGCGGATCATCTTCGGCACCGAGCCACCGTGGTCGGCCAG
>JAGOBT010000001.1:25400-29185 GCA_017999135.1 Burkholderiaceae bacterium | reverse complement strand
GCCACCGCCGGGCAGTCGGCCAGCGCCGGCGGTGCCGTGGCCAGCGAGCGCGACGCCGCGGTGGTTGGCCAGCCGGCCACGTCGAACAGGTCCTTGATCGACACCGCCAGCCCGGCCAGCGGCGGCACTGGCAGGCCGGCACCGCGTGCCACGTCGGCCGCGGTGGCCGCCAGGCGGGCCTGGGCATCGAAGCGGCGCAGGTAGACATGGGCATTGGCCGGGCTGTCGGCTGCGGCCAGACAGTCCTGCAGCAGGGCGCTGGCGCTGCTGCGGCCGTCGGCCACGGCCTGCGCGGCATCGCACAGGTCACGCAGCGGCTGCTCGGACGGGGGGGTGGGCAGGGGAGCGGAAGCCATGGCGGCGGATGCTATAATCTCTGGGTTTACCTGGATGCAGACGCGCTTTGCAGCGCATCCGCCCAGGCAGACAAATCAGCGAACCGGCTGCCGAAAGGTGTCGGCGCAGGTGGCCAGCTTCAGCGACGTGTCGCAGAGGCTGGCGCAGCAACCCTGACAGCAGGTGGAGCCAGGTGCATGCAACCAGTGCCGATTCGCGCCGGATTCTAGACCCAACCTTCGGAGTGACTTCATGTCCGTGACCATGCGTGAAATGCTGGAAGCCGGTGTCCATTTCGGACACCAGACCCGCTTCTGGAACCCCAAGATGGCCCCCTTCATCTACGGCCATCGCAACAAGATCCACATCATCAACCTCGAGAAGACGCTGCCCAAGTTCGAGGAGGCGATGAAGTTCGTGCGCCAGCTCAGCGGCAAGCGCGGCACCATCCTGATGGTGGGCACCAAGCGCCAGGCGCGCGAGGTGGTGGCGATGGAAGCCGGCCGTGCCGGCCAGCCCTATGTCGACCAGCGCTGGCTCGGCGGCATGCTGACCAACTTCAAGACCGTCAAGGGCTCGCTGAAGAAGCTGAAGGACATGCAGGCCACCAAGGAAGGCGGCATGGAGTCGCTGACCAAGAAGGAAGCGCTGATGTTCGACCGCGAGATCGCCAAGCTCGAGAAGGACATCGGCGGCATCCAGGACATGAGCGCCCTGCCCGACGCGCTGTTCGTCATCGACGTCGGCTACCACAAGATCGCCGTGGCCGAGGCCAAGAAGCTGGGCATCCCGGTGATCGGCGTGGTCGACACCAACCACTCGCCCGAAGGCATCGACTACATCATCCCTGGCAACGACGACTCGGCCAAGGCCGTGGCGCTGTACGCCAAGGCCGTGGCCGACGCCGTGCTGGAAGGCAAGGCCAACGCGGTGAATGACGTGGTGGCGGCCGTGGCCGGTGGCGATGAATTCGTCGAAGTGAGCGAAGAGGCCTGATCCTCTCGCCGGCAGGCCTGGAACCAGGGGCTGTACAGCCCCTTTTTCACGCGCCTTGATCTGATCCAACCGGGTGCCAGCCGTGCACCCGCATGCAAGGAGATTGAAATGGCAGCAATTACCGCAGGCATGGTGGGCGAGCTTCGCGCCAAGACCGACGCCCCGATGATGGAGTGCAAGAAGGCCCTGACCGAGGCCGATGGCGACATGGCCCGCGCCGAGGAGATCCTGCGCGTCAAGCTGGGCAACAAGGCCGGCAAGGCCGCCGCCCGCATCACCGCCGAAGGCGTGATCGCCTATGCGTCGGCCCTGGGTGCCGGCGCGATGATCGAAGTCAACTGCGAGACCGACTTCGTCTCGAAGAACGATTCCTTCCTGGCCTTCGTCAAGGCCTGTGCCGAACTGGTGGCCCAGCACCACCCGGCCGACGTGGCCGCGCTGTCGGCGCTGTCGTACAGCCAGGACGGCTTCGGCCCGACGGTGGAAGACGTGCGCAAGGGCCTGATTGGCAAGATCGGCGAGAACATGGCCATCCGCCGCTTCAAGCGTTTCGGTGGCGGCAATGCGCTGGCCCATTACCTGCACGGCACCCGCATCGGCGTGGTGGTGGAGTACGACGCCGGCGGTGACGCCCAGGCCGTGGCCGCCAAGGACGTGGCCATGCACGTGGCCGCAATGAAGCCCGCCGCGCTGTCGTCGGCCGCCGTGCCCGCTGAGCTGGTCGAGAAGGAGCGCAAGATCGCAGCCGAGAAGGCGGCCGAAAGCGGCAAGCCCGCCGAGATCGTCGCCAAGATGGTCGAAGGCTCGGTGCAGAAGTTCCTGAAGGAAGTCTCGCTGCTGGACCAGGTCTTCGTGAAGGCCGCCGACGGCAAGCAGACCGTGGCCGCCTACCTGAAGGCCACCCACACCCAGGTCAACGGCTTCACGCTGTACATCGTGGGTGAAGGCATCGAGAAGAAGGTGGACGACTTCGCCGCCGAAGTGGCCGCCCAGGTGGCCGCCGCCAAGGGCGCCTGACGCGCCTGACGCCCGACTGGCGGCCTTGCGGGGCCGCCCGGTTGTGCGCCGGCCGGCCGATCGCCGCCGGCGCCAACCCCAGACCCTGAAGGGCGCCAGCGGCCAACCCGCGCGGCGCCCTTAAACTCGCCCATCCCCATCCGGAGCCGCCTGCATGCCCGCTTACAAGCGCATTCTTCTCAAGCTGTCGGGCGAAGCCCTGATGGGCGACGACGCCTACGGCATCAACCGCGCCACCATCGTGCGCATGGTGCGCGAGGTGCAGGAGGTGACGGCGCTGGGCGTGGAAGTGGCCGTGGTCATCGGCGGCGGCAACATCTTCCGCGGCGTGGCCGGCGGCTCGGTGGGCATGGACCGCGCCACCGCCGACTACATGGGCATGCTGGCCACGGTGATGAACGCCCTGGCCCTGGCCGACACCATGCAGCGTGAAGGCCTCACCGCCCGGGTGATGTCGGCCATCGCCATCGAGCAGGTGGTGGAAAGCTACGTGCGCCCCAAGGCGCTGCAGTACCTGGAAGAGGGCAAGGTGGTGGTGTTCGCCGCCGGCACCGGCAACCCGTTCTTCACCACCGACACCGCGGCCGCGCTGCGCGGCGCCGAGATCGGCGCCGAGATCATGCTGAAGGCCACCAAGGTGGACGGCGTCTACACCGCCGATCCCAAGAAGGACCCGGCCGCCACCCGCTACACCAGCCTCACCTTCGACGAGGCCATCGCCCGCAACCTGCAGGTGCTCGACGCCACGGCCTTCGCGCTGTGCCGCGACCAGAACCTGCCGATCAAGGTGTTCTCGATCTTCAAGCCCGGCGCGCTCAAGCGCGTGGTGATGGGCGAGGACGAGGGCACGCTGGTCCACGTCTGATCCCACCTGTCGTCCGCCCGAACCTTGAGCCCGCCATGACCACCGCCGACATCAAGAAGACCGCCGAAACCAAGATGGCCAAGTCCATCGACGCGCTGAAGAACGACCTGCAGAAGATCCGCACCGGCCGGGCGCACCCCGGCATCCTGGACCAGGTCAGCGTCGACTACTACGGCTCGATGGTGCCGATCAGCCAGGTGGCCAATGTGTCGCTGCTCGATGCCCGCACGATCAGCGTGCAGCCCTGGGAAAAGGGCCTGGGCGCCAAGATCGAGAAGGCCATCCGCGAAAGCGACCTAGGCCTGAACCCGGCCAGCCAGGGCGACCTGATCCGCGTGCCGATGCCCGCCCTGACCGAAGAGCGCCGCCGCGACCTGACCAAGGTGGTGCGCCACGCCGGCGAGGACGCCAAGGTGGCGGTGCGCAACCTGCGCCGCGAGGCCAACGAGCACCTGAAGAAGCTGCTGAAGGAGAAGTCGGTCACCGAGGACGACGAGCGCCGCGCGCAGGACGATGTGCAGAAGCTCACCGACCGCGTCGTGGCCGAGATCGACAAGCTGGTGCACGCCAA
>JAGOBT010000001.1:0-25300 GCA_017999135.1 Burkholderiaceae bacterium | reverse complement strand
CTGTCGGTGCCACGCCATGTGGCCATCGTGATGGACGGCAACGGCCGTTGGGCCAAGAAGCGCTACCTGCCGCGCTTCTTCGGCCACAAGGCCGGCGTGGATGCGCTGGTGAAGGTGATCAACGCGTGTGCCGACCGCGGGGTGGAGTACCTCACCGTGTTCGCCTTCTCGTCCGAGAACTGGAAGCGGCCCGAGGACGAAGTCTCCGGCCTGATGGGCCTGGTGCTGGTGGCCGTCACCAAGTACCTGGGCAAGCTGGCGCGCGACGGCGTGAAGATCGTCATCGTCGGTGACCGCAACGCGGTCACGGAACGCCTGCGCGCCGCCTGGACCGAGGCCGAGGAAACCACCCGGCACAACAGCCGCATCACGCTGAGCGTGGCCTTCAACTACGGCGGCCGCTGGGACGTGGTGCAGGCCTGCCGCCACGCCGTGGCCGATGGCCTGCGGCCCGACGAGATCACCGAGGCGCGGCTGTCGGGCTACATGGCGATGAAGCATGCGCCCGACCCCGATCTGTTCATCCGCACCGGCGGCGAGGTGCGCATCAGCAACTTCCTGCTGTGGCAGGTGGCCTATTCGGAACTGGTGTTCACCGATTGCCTGTGGCCGGATTTCGACGTGCATGCGCTCGACGCTGCGCTGGCCGCCTATGCTGCGCGCGAGCGCCGCTTCGGTGCGGTGGCTGCCGGCCACCCCGACCTGCCGGCCGGCTAGCCTGACGTGAAGCCCCCACGCTCCCTGTCGTTCGCTGCCCCCCGGGTTCCGAAGGGCCCACTGTGGGGTCCGTGGGGCGCTGCGTGGCGTCGGACGGCCGGGCGCCACTGAGATGCTCCGCCAGCGCGTGATCACCGCCGTGGTGCTGCTGGCGCTGCTGCTGCCGGCCTTGTTTGCATCCAGTCCCCTGCCTTTTGCACTGTTCACCGGCGTGCTGATCAGCGCTGCGGGGTGGGAATGGGCACGCCTGAATGGCGCTGGCACCATGGGCCCGGCCGTGGCCAGTGGCGCGCTGCTGGCCGCCCTGTGTGGCGCCAGTCTGCTTCGCCTGCCGTCGTTGGGCCCCGCAGGCGGCCTGTGGAATGCGGGCCTGCTGGCCTGGATCGTCGGTGGCGCGCTGGTGCTGCGCGCCGGCCCCGCGGGCTGGCCGAAGTGGCCGCCGCTGTTGCGCTGGGCCCTGGGCCTGGGCCTGCTGTGGCTGGCCTGGCTGGCGCTGGCGCAGGCGCGCACCATCGGCATCAACTTCCTGCTGTCGGTGCTGTGCGTGGTGTGGGTGGCCGACATCTCGGCCTACTTCTGCGGCCGGGCCTTTGGCCGCAACAAGCTGGCGCCCACCATCAGCCCCGGCAAGAGCTGGGAGGGCGTCTACGGCGGCGTGGCCGGCGTGTTGCTGCTGGCGCTGGGCTGGATCGCGCTGGAATCGCAGCTCGATCTGGGCTCGGCCAGCGTCTTCAAGCTGCTGCAGCAGGGCCTGGGCTGGGGTGGTTTGTTGCTGGCAGCTTTGCTGTTGACGGCGCTCAGCGTGGTCGGTGATCTGTTCGAATCGCTGGTCAAGCGTGCCGCCGGCGCCAAGGACTCCAGCGCACTGCTGCCTGGCCACGGCGGGGTGCTCGACCGGGTCGACGCGCTGCTGCCGGTGTTGCCGGCGGCGCTGGCGCTGATCAGCCTCAAACCCCTCTGGTGAAAGCCTCCAAGATGGTTCAACGCGTGTGCATCCTCGGCGCCACGGGCTCGGTGGGCGGCAGCACGCTGGACGTGATGGCCCTGCATCCGGGCCGCTACCAGGTGTTGGCGCTCACGGCCTTCCAGAAGGTGGACGCGCTGGCCGCGCTGTGCCTGCAGTGGCGCCCGCGCTTTGCCGCGGTGGGCACGCCGGCCCAGGCCGATGCGCTGCGGGCTCAACTGCTGGCTGCCGGCGTGCGCACCGAGGTGCTGCATGGCCCGCAGGCGCTTTGCGACCTGGCCGCCCACCCCGACGTCGACAGCGTGATGGCGGCCATCGTCGGTGCCGCCGGCCTGCCGGCCTGCCTGGCGGCGGCGCGCGCCGGCAAGCGGCTGATGCTGGCCAACAAGGAGGCCCTGGTGGTCGGCGGCCGGCTGTTCATGCAGGCGGTGCAGCAGGGCGGGGCGCTGCTGCTGCCGATCGACAGCGAGCATTCGGCCATCTTCCAGTGCCTGCCCGAAGACCGCCGCACCTGGGCCGAGCGCATCCAGCACATCGTGCTCACCGCCTCGGGCGGGCCGTTCCGCACCCGCGACCCGGCCACGTTGCACACCGTCACGCCCGATGAAGCCTGCGCCCACCCCAACTGGGTGATGGGCCGCAAGATCTCGGTGGACTCGGCCACGATGATGAACAAGGCGCTCGAGGTGATCGAGGCGCGCTGGCTGTTCGACCTGGCGCCCGAGCAGGTGCGGGTGGTGCTGCATCCGCAGAGCATCATCCACTCGATGGTGGTCTGCCGCGACAACAGCGTGCTGGCCCAGCTGGGCACGCCCGACATGAAGGTGCCGATCAGCGTGGGTCTGGCCTGGCCTGGGCGCGAGGCCTCGGGTGCGGATGCGCTGGACTTCCTGTCCTGCAAGCCATTGACCTTCGAGCCGGCCGACCATGGGCGCTTCCCGGGTCTGGGTCTGGCCTACGACGCATTGCGCGCGCCCGACGGCAGCACCACGGTGCTCAATGCCGCCAACGAGGTGGCGGTGGCGGCCTTCCTGGCCGGCCGCGTGCGCTTCACCGACATCCACCGCATCAATGCCGAGGCCGTGGCCGGCCTGCTGCCGACCCCCGCCGACGCGGCGTCGCTCGACGACCTGCTGGCGCTGGACCAGCGCGCCCGCCGCCATGCCCAGGCCAACGCCCAGGAGCTGACCCGATGATCACCACCGTGCTGGCCTTCCTGCTGACCCTGGGCGTGCTGATCGTCGTGCACGAATACGGCCACTACCGCGTGGCCGTGGCCTGCGGCGTCAAGGTGCTGCGCTTCTCGGTGGGTTTTGGCCAGGTGCTGTGGCGGCGGCAGAAATCGCCCAACCACACCGAATTCGTGCTCTCGGCACTGCCGCTGGGCGGCTACGTGCGCATGCTCGATGAACGCGAGGGCCCGGTGGCCCCGCACGAGCAGCACATGGCCTTCAACCGCAAGCCGCTGAAGCAGCGCGCCGCCATCGTGCTGGCCGGGCCGCTGGCCAACCTGGCGCTGGCGGTGCTGCTGTATGCCAGCGCCCACTGGATCGGCGTGGAAGAGCCCAAGGCGGTGCTCGGTGCCCCGGTGGTCGGCAGCGTGGCCGAGCGCGCCGGCCTGCGCGCCGGCGACTGGGTGCAGGCACGCCAGAACGCCGACGGCGAGTGGGAAGACGTGCGCTCGCTGAACGACCTGCGCTGGCATGTCACCCAGTCACTGATGCTCGGCCAGGCGCTGCAACTGCAGGTGACTGATGCCGCCGGCCGTGGCGCCCGCCAGGTGCGGCTGGGCCTGGACGAACTGGGCGCGCAGGAGATGGACGCCGAACTGGTCAAGCGCGTGGGCCTGGGCGGTGCCTTCAGCGAGCCGGTGATGGGCGAGGTGAAGGCTGGTGGCCCGGCTGCCGCCGCCGGCTTGCGCCAGGGCGACCGCGTGCTGCGCGTCGACGGTGTGGCGGTGGCCGATGCCCAGTCGCTGCGCGAGCGCATCCGTGGCGCGGTGCAGGGCAGCGACGGCAAGCCGATGGCGTGGCACATCGAGCGCGACGGCCAGGTGCGCCTGCTGGACATCACCCCGCGCGCCGTGCGCGATGGCGACCGCACCCTGGGCCGGGTGGATGCGTTCATCGGCGCCCCGGCGGCCATGGTGACGGTGCAGCTGGGCCCGGTCGAAGGCCTGGTGCAAGGCGCGCAGCGCACCTGGGAGGTCTCGTCGCTGACGCTGCGCATGATCGGCCGCATGCTGATCGGCGAGGCATCACTCAAGAACCTGAGCGGCCCATTGACCATTGCCGACGTGGCCGGCCAGTCGGTGCAGCAGGGCCTGGCCTACTACCTGGGCTTCCTGGCCCTGGTCAGCGTGAGCCTGGGCGTGCTGAACCTGCTGCCCCTGCCCATGCTCGATGGCGGTCACCTCATGTATTACATTTTCGAGGCCCTGACCGGGCGCCCCGTGTCCGAGACCTGGCTGGCGCGCCTGCAGCGCGGCGGTGTCGCCGTGCTGCTGATGATGATGTCGGTGGCCCTCTTCAACGATGTGGCCCGCTTGCTGGGCCTGCACTGACCGCCCATTCCCGATGCTTCCCCTGCCCCCCCACCGCCTGTACCGCCCCGCCATGGCCGTGGTGGCCGTCGCCGCCGCGCTGCCCGCCCCTGCCGCACGGGCGATCGAGCCCTCCGTCCCGCAGGACATCCGTGTCGAAGGGCTGCAGCGCACCGACCCGGGCACCGCGTTCGCCGCACTGCCTTTCCGCGTGGGCGACACCTACAGCGACGACAAGGCCGCCGCGGCGCTGCGCGCGCTGTTCGCCACCGGCCTGTTCAAGGACGTGCGCATCGAGATCGAAGGCCGCATCGCGGTGCTGATCGTCGAAGAGCGCCCGGTCATCGAGAACGTCAGCTTCGTCGGCCTGAAGGAATTCGACAAGGACGTGCTGATCAAGTCGCTGAAGGATTCGGGCATCGGCGAGGGCCTGCCCTTCGACCGCGCCCTGATCGACCGTGCCGAGCAGGAGATCAAGCGCCAGTACCTGTCGCGCAGCCTGTATGGCGCCGAGGTGGTGACCACCATCACCCCCACCGAGCGCAACCGGGTCAATGTCAGCTTCACCATGACCGAGGGCGACGCCGCCAAGATCAAGGAGATCCGCATCGTCGGCTCCAAGGTCTTCAAGGAAAGCGAACTGGTCGGCCTGATGGACCTGACCACCAGTGGCTGGCTGACCTGGTACACCAAGAATGACCGCTACTCGCGCGCCAAGCTCAACGCCGACCTGGACACCCTGCGCGCCCACTACCTGAACCGGGGCTATCTCGAGTTCAACATCGAGAACGCCCAGGTCACCATCTCGCCCGACAAGCAGGACATCACCCTCACCATCACGGTGAAGGAAGGCCAGCCCTACACCGTCACCGCGGTGCGGCTGGAGGGCCAGTACCTCGGCAAGGACGACGAGTTCAAGCAGCTCATCGGCATCCGCGCCGGCGAGCCCTACCGGGCGGCGGCCGTCACCGCCACGTCCAAGGCCTTCACCGACCGCTTCGGCACCTTTGGCTATGCCTTTGCGCGCGTCGAGGCCCGCACCGAGATCGACCGGGCCAACGGCCTGGTCACGGTGGTGCTGGCGTCTGACCCGCAGCGCCGCGTGTACGTGCGGCGCATCGACGTGGCCGGCAACACCCGCACCCGCGACGAAGTGGTGCGCCGCGAGTTCCGCCAGCTCGAATCCAGCTGGTACGACGGTGAACGCATCAAGCTGTCGCGCGAGCGGGTCGACCGGCTCGGCTACTTCAAGGACGTCGAGGTCAATGAAAGCGAAGTGGCCGGCACCGCCGACCAGGTCGACCTGACCGTCAATGTCACCGAGCGGCCCACCGGCAACCTGCAGCTGGGCGTCAGCTTCTCCAGCGCCGACCGTTTGGCGCTGAGCGCGTCGGTCAAGCAGGAAAACGTGTTCGGCTCGGGCAACTACCTGGGCCTGGAGGTCAACACCAGCAAGACCGGCCGCAGCCTGGTGTTCTCGACCGTCGACCCGTACTTCACCGTGGACGGCATCTCGCGGGCCATCGACCTGTACTACCGCACCTCACGCCCGTTCAACAGCCTGGGCGACCAGTACCAGATCGCCAACCCGGGCGGGGCCATCCGCTTCGGCGTGCCGTTCTCCGAATACGACACCGTGTTCTTCGGCATCGGCATCGAGCAGACCAACATCGGCGCCAGCTCGGGCATCCCGGCGCAGTACTTCAACTACCGCCGGCTGTATGGCGCCAATTCCACGTCGGTGCCGCTGACCCTGGGCTGGGCGCGCGACCAGCGCGACAGCGCGCTCACGCCCACCGCCGGCAAGTACCAGCGCGTGAACGTGGAGTGGAGCATCGCGGGTGATGTGCGCTTCATCCGCACCAACGCGCAGTACCAGCAGTTCTTCCCGCTGTGGCAGAAGCTGACGCTGGGCCTGAACGGCGAGATCGGCTGGGGCGTGGGGCAGGGCAGCCGGCCCTACCCGGTGTTCAAGAACTTCTACGGCGGCGGCCTGGGCTCGGTGCGGGTGTTCGAGCAGAACTCGCTGGGCGTGATCGACCCCACCGGCGCCTACATCGGCGGTGCGCGCAAGATCAACCTCAACAGCGAGCTGTACTTCCCGGTGCCCGGCACCGGCAACGACAAGTCGCTGCGGATCTTCGCCTTTGCCGATGCCGGCAATGTGTGGCGCGAGGGCGAGAAGATCACCGGCGCCAGCCTGCGGGCGTCGGCCGGTCTGGGCCTGTCCTGGATCTCGCCGGTCGGCCCCTTGAAGCTGAGCTGGGGGGCGCCGTTGAAGAAACAGCCGACGGATAGAATCCAGCGCTTCCAATTCCAGATCGGGACTGCGTTCTGATGATCACGATGACTTTCAAGTCCCTGGCCCGGTCGGTGGCCATGTCCGGCCTGATCGGCCTGGGTGCACTGCTGACCTCGGGCGCGGTGCTGGCGCAAGAACTCAAGATCGGCTACGTGAACAGCGAGCGCGTGTTGCGCGAGGCCGCACCTGCCAAGGCGGCACTGGCCCGCATGGAGGCCGATTTCAGCAAGCGCGACAAGGACCTGAACGACCAGGCCGGCAAGCTCAAGGCCGCTGCCGACAAGCTGGAGAAGGACGCCCCGACGCTGCCCGAAAGCGAGCGCAACCGCCGCCAGCGGGAGCTGGTCGAACAAGACCGTGACCTGCAGCGCAAGCGCCGCGAATTCCAGGAAGACCTGAACCAGCGCCGCAACGAAGAAACCGCCGGCATCGTCGAGCGCGCCAACAAGGTCATCAAGCAGATCTTCGAGACCGAGAAGTACGACCTGATCCTGCAGGACGTGGTCTTTGCCGGCCCGCGCGTCGACATCACCGAGAAGGTGATCCGGGCCCTGAACGGCCCGGGCAAGTAAGGCGGCCGTGGTCACCCCGGTGCGGCTGGCCGATGTGGTGGCCGCGCTTGGCGGGGCGCTGCACGGCGATGGCAGTCTGCCCATCCTGCGGTTGGCGCCGCTGGAGTCGGCCGACGCCGGCAGCCTGAGCTTTCTCGCCAACCCGCGCTATGCGGCCCGGATGGCGGCCTCTGCCGCTGCCTGCGTGGTGGTGGCGCCGGCCCAGCAAGACCTGGCCCTGGCGCGTGGTGCGGCCATCGTCACGCCCGACCCCTACCTGTACTTTGCGCGGCTCACCCAGTGGTGGGCCGCCCGCACCCGCCAGGCGCCCACCGCCGGCATCCACCCCAGTGCCGTGGTGGAGCCCGGGGCGCAGGTGCACGCCAGCGCGGCGGTCGGCGCCCTGGCCTACGTGGGCGCCGGCGCATGCATCGGC
The DNA here is from genome assembly GCA_017999135.1 of Burkholderiaceae bacterium. Lineage (GTDB taxonomy): Bacteria > Pseudomonadota > Gammaproteobacteria > Burkholderiales > Burkholderiaceae_C > Pseudaquabacterium. Next base: position 17,788 of record JAGOBT010000001.1, on the reverse strand, counting down.
GCCGGTGCAGTCATCGGCACGCATGGCCACATCGGCGCGGGCGCAGTGGTGGGCGATGGCACCCGGCTGGCGCCCCGCGTGACGCTGGGCGATGCCTGCGTGGTGGGTGCGCGCGGCATCCTGCACAGTGGCGTGGTCATCGGCGCCGACGGCTTCGGCTTCGCGCCCAGCCAGGGCACCTGGGTCAAGATCGAGCAGCTGGGCGCAGTGCGCATCGGCGACGACGTGGAGATCGGCGCCAACACCTGCATCGACCGTGGCGCGCTCGACGACACCGTTCTGGACGACGGCGTCAAGCTCGACAACCTGATCCAGGTGGGCCACAACGTGCACATCGGCGCCCACAGCGCCATGGCCGGCTGCGTGGGCATCGCCGGCAGCGCAAAGATCGGCCGCCACTGCACCGCCGGTGGCGGCGCCATCATCCTGGGCCACCTGGAGCTGGTGGACCATGTGCACATCACCGCCGCCACCGTGGTGACGCGGTCCATCCTGAAGCCGGGTCAGTACAGCGGCCTGTTTCCCTTCGATGACAATGCGTCGTGGGAGAAGAACGCCGCCACGCTGCGCCAGTTGCACACGCTGCGCGACCGCATCCGGGCGTTGGAGAAGAAGACACCATGACCGCCCCCTTGATCGACATCCACCGCATCCTCAAGCTGCTGCCGCACCGCTACCCGATCCTGCTGGTCGACCGGGTGCTGGAGCTGGAGAAGAACGTCCGTATCAAGGCATTGAAGAACGTCACCATCAACGAACCGTTCTTCATGGGCCACTTTCCGCACCGGCCGGTGATGCCCGGCGTGCTGATGCTCGAAGCCCTGGCGCAGACGGCCGCGCTGCTGTCGTTCGAGTCGATGGGCCAGGAGCCCGACGCCGACACCGTGGTGTACTTCGTCGGCATCGACGGGGCCCGATTCAAGCGGGTGGTCGAGCCGGGCGACCAGCTGATCCTGGAAGCCAGCATCGACCGCGCCCGCGGGGGCATCTACAAGTACAAGACCCGCGCCAGCGTCGACGGCGAGACGGCGGTGGAAGCCGAACTGATGTGCACCATGCGCAAGGTGGCCTGAGGCGCTGCGCATGGGCCTGATCCACGCCACCGCCCTGGTCGATCCGCAGGCCGAGCTGGCCGCCGACGTCACGGTCGGGCCGTATGCGGTGATCGGGCCGCATGTGCGCATCGGCGAAGGCAGCAGCATCGGCGCGCACTGCGTGGTCGACGGCCACACCACCATCGGGCGCGACAACCGCATCTTCCAGTTCGCCAGCATCGGCGCCGCGCCGCAGGACATGAAGTACCGCGGCGAACCCACCCGTCTGGTGATCGGCGACCGCAACACCTTCCGCGAGTTCGTGACCGTCAACACCGGCACGGTGCAGGACGGCGGCGCCACCCGGGTGGGCGACGACAACTGGGTGATGGCCTACGTGCACATCGCCCATGACGTGCAGCTGGGCAGCCACTGCGTGCTGGCCAACAACGCCACGCTGGCCGGCCATGTGCACGTGGGTGACTGGGCCACCATCGGCGGGTTGTCGGGCGTGCACCAGTTCGTCAAGATCGGCGCCCACGCGATGATCGGTTTCCAGGCCCATGTGGCGCAGGACGTGCCGCCCTTCATCACGGCCGACGGCCACCCGCTGGCCGCCCGGGCCGTCAACCTCACCGGCCTGAAGCGGCGTGACTTCAGCGCCGAGCGCCAGGCCGCTGTCCGCCAGATGCACAAGCTGCTGTACCGCAGCGGCCTGCCGCTGGCCGATGCCACCGCGCAGATCGCTGCACTGGCCGATGGCGCCGCCGACGGCGTGGCGGGCGACGTGCAGACGATGCTTCAGTTCCTGGCCAGCGCCACCCGCGGCATCGTCCGCTAGACCCGGCGGATGGACGCAGCGCCGTTGCGCCTGGGCCTGGTGGCTGGCGAAGCGTCGGGCGACCTGCTCGGCGGGCTGCTGTTGGCCGGCCTGCGCCAGCGCTGGCCGGCACTGCTGCCGGCGGGCATCGGCGGGCCCAAGATGGGCGCCCAGGGCTTCGACAGCTGGTGGCCGCATGAGCGGCTCAGCGTCTTCGGCTATGTCGATGCCCTGAAGCGCCTGCCCGAGCTGCTGCGCATCCGCCGCCAATTGGGCGACCGGCTGCTGGCCGAACGGCCGGCGGCCTTCATCGGCATCGACGCGCCCGACTTCAACTTCGGGCTCGAAACCCGGCTGCGCGCCGGTGGGCTGAAGACCATCCACTTCGTCTGCCCGTCGATCTGGGCCTGGCGCGGCGAGCGGGTGCTGAAACTCCAGGCCGCGGCCGACCATGTGCTGTGCCTGTTCCCGTTCGAGCCGGCGCTGTTGCAGCAGCACGGTGTGGCGGCCACCTTCGTCGGCCACCCGCTGGCCGATGCCATCCCGCTGGAGCCGCCGCGCGGCGCCGCGCGTGCGGCGCTGGGGCTGGCCGATGGCGACACCGTGGTGGCGCTGCTGCCCGGCAGCCGGCGCAGCGAGATCGCCCACATCGCCCCACGCCTGGCTGCGGCTGCGGTGCAGATGCAGCGCCAGCGGTCCGGGCTGCGCTTCGTGCTGCCGGTGGCGCCAGGGCTGCGGGGGCTGGTCGAGCCCATCGTGGCGCAGCATGGCGCCGGCGCCGGCATCCAGCTGCTGGATGGCCAGAGCCATGCGGCATTGGCCGCCTGTGATGTCACCCTGGTGGCCAGCGGCACCGCCGCGCTGGAGGCCGCGCTGTTCAAGCGGCCGATGGTCATCACCTACCACCTGGCCTGGCTGAACTGGCAGCGCATGCGGCGCCAGGCCTACCAGCCCTGGTTCGGCCTGCCCAACATCCTGAGCGGTGCCTTTGTCGTGCCCGAGCTGATCCAGGACGCCGCCACGCCCGAAGCCCTGGCCCGTGAAGGCCTGGCCTGGCTGGACGACGCGCGCCGCCGCACCGCGCTGCAGCAGCGCTTCACCGACCTGCACCACAGCCTGCGCCAGAACACCGCGCAGAAAGCGACCGATGCCATCGCGCAAGTCCTTCAAGCCTGAGCAACTGGGCCCGCTGTGGGCCACCCCGGGCCTGGTGGCCGGCGTCGACGAGGCAGGCCGCGGCCCGCTGGCCGGGCCGGTGGTGGCGGCCGCAGTGATCCTGGACGACCTGAAGCCGATCCGCGGCCTGGCCGACAGCAAGGCGCTCAGCGCCCGCCGGCGCGCCGCGTTGTTCGACGAGATCCGCGCCAAAGCCTTGGCCTGCTGCATTGCCGAAGCCAGCGTCGACGAGATCGACCGGCTCAACATCCTGCAGGCCACGCTGCTGGCCATGCAGCGTGCCGTGGCCGGCCTGCGCCTGCTGCCGCACCGGGTGCTGGTCGATGGCAACCGCCTGCCGGTGCTCAAGATGCCCGCCGCCGCCATCGTGCAGGGCGACAGCAAGGTGCCGGCGATCTCGGCGGCATCGATCCTGGCCAAGGTGCACCGCGACCGGTTGTGCGAGGCCCTGCATGCCGACTACCCGGCCTATAACTTTGTCGGCCACAAGGGCTATCCGACGGCCGAGCACCTGGCCGCGCTGCGCCAGCACGGTGCCTGCCCGGCGCACCGCCGCAGCTATGCGCCGGTGCGGGCGGTGATCGAGGCCGGCGTGCCGGACGGTCCATGACCGCGCCGCTGGACATCACGTCGAAGGACAACCCGCTGCTGCAGCGCCTGCGCAGGCTGGCGCGCGACCCGGCCGGCTACCGCAAGGGCGGCGAGCTGTGGCTGGAAGGCGAGCACCTGTGCAGCGCACTGCAGCAGCGCGGCCAGCGGCCGGCGCAGGCGGTGATCAGCGCTGCGGCCTGGGGCCAACCGGCGCTGCGGGCGCTGGCCCAGTGGGCGCCGCGGGTGCTGCGGGTGCCCGATGCACTGTTCGACGGGCTGAGCGCGCTGCCGTCGCCGGCGCGCATCGGCTACCTGCTGCCGGTGCCCGCCATGCCGGCGATCGACCCGCAGGCCGCCAGCGTGGTGCTCGACCGGCTGCAGGACGCCGGCAACGTCGGCAGCATCCTGCGCAGCGCCGCGGCCTTCGGCGTGGGCCAGGTGCTGGCGCTGCAGGGCACGGCGGCGCTGTGGTCGCCCAAGGTGCTGCGCGCCGGCATGGGCGCGCACTTCGGCCTGCGGCTGGTGGAGGGCCTGCAGGCCGATGACCTGGCGGCGCTGCAGGTGCCGCTGGTGGGCACCTGCCTGGCCACCGACCAGCTGCTGCACCGGGCCGCGCTGCCCCGGCCTTGCGCCTGGGTGCTGGGCCATGAAGGGCAGGGCGTGTCGGCCGACCTGCTGGCGCGCTGTGCGCTGCAGGTGCGCATCCCCCAGCCCGGCGGCGAGGAATCGCTGAACGTGGCCGCGGCGGCGGCGGTGTGCTTCTACGAGGCGCAGCGCCGCGTCTGACCGGGCGGTCTGCGCAGGCCGGCGCATCAATGCGCCGGCTCGGCCTCGCGGTGTTCTGCCGCCATCCCGGCGCCCGCCGCGCCGCGCCGCACGCCGCCGCGGCCGGCCAGTTTGCCGGCATACATCGCGGCGTCGGCGCGCTTGAGCAGGTCGCCCAGCAGCCGGCCATCGTGCGGGGCCAGGGCATAGCCCACCGTCATGCCCAGGTCCAGCGCATGACCGTCCAGATCGAACGGCCGGGCCACGGTCTGCAGCAGCCGCTGGGCCAGCGCCCGCGCGTCGGCGTCGGCGTCGGGGTCCAGCCGGGCAGTCATCACCACGAATTCATCACCACCGATGCGGGCCACCAGGTCGTCGGGGCGCACGGCGGCTGTCAGCCGCTCGGCCAGGCTGCGCAGCACCGCGTCGCCGGCGTCATGGCCATGCAGGTCGTTGATCGGCTTGAAGCGGTCCAGGTCGATCAGGTAGACGGCATGGGGGTGGCGGGTGTCGCAGCGGGCCAGCAGCGGCTCGGCTGCCGCCTGCAGGCCGCGGCGGTTGAGCAGGCCGGTCAGCGCGTCGGTCTGGGCGATGGTGGCCAGCAGGTCGCGCTCGCGCACGGCCAACTCGCCGGCCATGTGGCTGGCGCGGGTGCGTGATCCCAGCACCACCATCCAGGTCATCAGCTCGACCAGCGTGCCGAACTGGAACGCATGGCCGACCCAGAAGCCCATCGGCAGCAGCCCGCGCTGCAGCAGCGTGAAGCACAGCGCGCAGGCGCCGAACACCGCCCAGCCCACCAGCAGGGTGCGCGCCACACGGTCGCCGGCGCGTGCCAGACGCCAGGCCGTGGGCAGCGCCAGGATCAGCGGCGCCGGGCTCAGCACCACATTGGCCAGGTAGGCGCTGCGGTAGTCGATCCCGCCCAGGGCGAACAGGGCCAGCGCCACCAGCAGCAACAGCGCCAGGCCGCGCATGGTGCGGCTGAGCCAGGGCGAGCGCCGGGCCAGGTCGAGCACCGCGTCCACGTACAGGAAGGCGCTGCCCAGCCCCAGCAGCGCGGCCAGCATCGTGATCTTCTCGCGCGCCCAGGCCACCTCGCCCCAGACATGCTGCACGCCCAGGCCTTCGTAGCTGAGGAAGAACACGCCGGTGCCCAGCACGTTCAGCGCAAACCACAGGTGCGCCGGCTCGCGCAGCGCCCGCCCCAGCGACAGCGCGTAGACCAGCAGGCAGAACAGCGCGCCGCCGATCCAGCCCTGCAGCAGCATGGCGCGGGATTCGTCGAGCCGGAAGGCCTCGGGCCGCACCAGCCGGATCGGCAGGATCATGCTGCCGGTGGTGTGCACCACGCCCACCAGCCGGTAGTGCTGGCCCGCCTGCAGCACCAGCGGCACGGCGAATGCCCGGCTGGCCACCGCCCGCTGGCTGAACGGGTGGGCATCGCCCAGCGTCCAGCGCTGCGTGCGGCCGTCGGGGCCCAGCAACTGGAGCTCGATGTGGTCGAGCGACGGGTAGTCGATCTCCAGCATCCAGTCGCCGCCGCTCCCGGCGGCCACCAGCCAGTCCAGCCGCAGGGCCACCGGTTGGCGCTGCGGGCCCAGGTTGCCGGTGGTCGGCGGTGCGGCGCGCCAGCCGTCGGGGCTGGCGGGCAGGTTGCCCAGTTGAGTGCCGTCGGGCAGGCCGGTGCGCACCCGAAGCGCCTGCCACACCGCGGCCTCGGTGGTGTGCGGGCCCAGCACCAGCGCTGGCGCCGGGTGGGCGCCCGGCCCCGCGGCCTGCGCTGCGCACCAGGGCAACAGGCAGGCCAGCAGCAACCGCACCAGCGCCTGCAGCGGCCGCCTGCCTGCCTTCGGGCCCCACGGATGCCAGCGGATCATCCCAGGGTCATCGGCCGCCGGCCGGGCGGCTGAAGGCCCGCAGGATCAGTAGATCAGCCGATCGGGCCGGATGTCGCGCAGGATGGTGGTGGCGATTTCCTCGATCGACTTGTGCGTGCTGCTCAGCCAGCTGACGCCGCTGCGCCGCATCATCGACTCGGCCTCTTTCACCTCGTAGCGGCAGTTCTCCAGCGCGGCGTACTTGCTGCCGGGGCGGCGCTCATTGCGGATCTGGCTCAGGCGTTCGGGGTCGATGGTCAGGCCGAAGCACTTCTTCAGGTACGGCGCCAGCGGCGTGGGCAGCTTGTGGCGCTCGAAGTCTTCGGGGATCAGTGGGTAGTTGGCTGCCTTGATGCCGTGCTGCATGGCCAGGTACAGGCTGGTGGGCGTCTTGCCGCTGCGGCTGACACCCAGCAGGATCACATCCGCGCTGGCCAGGTTGCGGGCAGATTGCCCGTCGTCGTGTGCCAGGCTGAAGTTGATGGCCTCGATGCGCTCGTTGTACTCGCTGCTCTTGGCGGCATCGGAGAAGCGGCCCACGCGGTGGTTGCTCTTGACGCCGAATTCGGCCTCCAGCGGCACCACGAAGGCCTGCAGGATGTCGAGCACCATGCCGTGGCAGTCGGGCCCGGTGATGATCTGGCGCACGTCGTCGTCGACCAGGGTGATGAAGACGATCGGCCGCTTGCCCTCGGCAGCGGCCACCTGGTTGATTTCTTCGAGCACCTCGCGCGCCTTGTCGGGCGTCTCGATGAACGGCCGGCGCACATGCCGCGGCACGGCCGGAAACTGCGCCAGGATCGAATTGCCGAAGGTCTCGGCGGTGATGCCGGTGCCGTCCGAGACAAAGAACACGCTGCGATTGGGCATGGTGGGGGTCAGGTCTGCAGTCATGGGGGGTGCGCCGGGCCATGATAGGCGGCATCGTCCTTAGAATGGCTTGCATCTTGCAAGCGCCATGCCGCAGCCGCGGCCTGGCCCACCCAACACCCGCCGCACGCGCACACCCCACGCCATGTGCCCCGCCTGCCCCACCCTCCACAGCCAGCGCCACGCCGCTGCGGGGGCAGGCGTGTGGGCCGGCTGGGGGCCGCCTGTCGCCCGCTTTTCCCACCATCCCGGAGCTTTCCCATGTCTTCCACCCATCTGGCGACCGCCCTGGTCATCCCGTTTGAACACCTGAGAATGCATGACGTCGAGGTGGTTGGCGGCAAGAACGCCAGCCTCGGCGAGATGATCAGCCAGCTCGCCGCCACCGGCGTGCGCGTGCCCGGTGGCTTTGCCACCACGGCGCATGCCTTCCGCGAGTTCCTGACCCATGGCGGCCTGACCGAGAAGATCAACGCCCGCCTCGACGCGCTGGACACCGACGACGTCAACGCCCTGGCCGCCGCAGGCGCGCAGATCCGCCAGTGGGTGATCGACGCACCGTTCCCGGCCGATTTCGAAGCCGCGGTGCGTGCCTCGTTCGCCGAACTGACCGCCGGCAACCCCAGCGCCAGCTTTGCGGTGCGCTCGTCGGCCACGGCCGAAGACCTGCCCGATGCGTCGTTCGCCGGCCAGCAGGAAACCTTCCTGAACGTGCACGGCATCGACGACGTGCTGCACAAGATGAAGGAGGTCTTCGCCAGCCTCTACAACGACCGCGCCATCAGCTACCGGGTGCACAAGGGCTTTGCCCATGCCGACGTGGCGCTGTCGGCCGGCGTGCAGCGCATGGTGCGCAGCGATGTCGGTGCGGCCGGCGTGATGTTCACCATCGACACCGAGAGCGGCTTCGAAGACGTGGTCTTCATCACCGCCAGCTACGGCCTGGGCGAGACGGTGGTGCAGGGCGCCGTCAATCCCGATGAGTTCTATGTGCACAAGCCGGGCCTGAAGGCCGGCAAGCAGGCCATCATCCGCCGCAACCTGGGATCCAAGCTGATCCGCATGGAATTCGCGCCCACGGACGAGCGCCTGGCCACCGGCAAGCTGGTGCGCACCGTGGACAACCCGCCTGAATTGCGCAACCGCTATGCGCTGAACGATGCCGACGTGGCCGAGCTGGCCAAGTACGCGCTGATCATCGAGCAGCACTACGGCCGCGCGATGGACATCGAGTGGGGCAAGGACGGTGAGGACGGCAAGCTCTACATCCTGCAGGCCCGGCCCGAGACGGTGAAGAGCCAGTCGGCCAACCAGACCGAGCACCGCTACAAGCTCAAGGGCCACAGTGCCGTGCTGGCCGAAGGCCGCGCCATCGGCCAGAGGATCGGCACCGGGCCGGTGCGCCTGGTCTCGCACATCAGCGAGATGGACAAGGTGCAGCCGGGTGATGTGCTCGTCACCGACATGACCGACCCCAACTGGGAGCCGGTGATGAAGCGCGCCAGCGCCATCGTCACCAACCGCGGCGGGCGCACCTGCCATGCAGCCATCATCGCGCGCGAGCTGGGCATCCCGGCCGTAGTGGGCTGTGGCGACGCCACCGAGCACCTGACCGACGGCCAACTCGTCACCGTGGTCTGCAGCGAAGGCGACACCGGCTTCATCTACGACGGCCTGCTCGAGACCGAGATCACCGAGGTCAAGCGCGGCGAGCTGCCCTATTGCCCGGTGAAGATCATGATGAACGTGGGCAACCCCACGCTGGCCTTCGACTTTGCCCAGATTCCCAACAGCGGCGTGGGCCTGGCGCGGCTGGAATTCATCATCAACAACAACATCGGCGTGCACCCGAAGGCGATCCTCGACTACCCGAACATCGACCCCGACCTGAAGAAGGCGGTGGAATCGGTGGCGCGTGGCCATGCCAGCCCGCGGGCGTTCTACGTCGACAAGCTGGTCGAAGGCGTGGCCACCATCGCTGCTGCGTTCTGGCCCAAGTCGGTGATCGTGCGGCTGTCCGATTTCAAGAGCAACGAGTACAAGAAGCTGATCGGCGGCAGCCGCTACGAGCCCGATGAAGAGAACCCGATGCTGGGGTTCCGCGGTGCCAGCCGCTACATCAGCGGCGGCTTCGCCGATGCCTTCGCGATGGAGTGCGAGGCCATCAAGCGGGTGCGCAACGACATGGGCCTGACCAACGTCGAGATCATGGTGCCCTTCGTGCGCACCGTCAGCCAGGCCGAGAAAGTGGTGGGTCTGCTGGCCGACCGTGGCCTGGCACGCGGCCAGAACGGCCTGCGCGTGATCATGATGTGCGAGGTGCCCAGCAACGCCATCCTGGCCGACCAGTTCCTGGCCCACTTCGATGGCATGAGCATCGGCTCGAACGACCTGACGCAACTCACGCTGGGGCTCGACCGCGACTCCGGCCTGGAACTGCTGGCGGCCGATTTCGACGAGCGTGATCCTGCTGTCAAGGCGCTGATCAGCCGCGCCATTGCCGCCTGCCGGGCGCATGGCAAGTACATCGGCATCTGCGGCCAGGGCCCCAGCGACCACCCCGACTTCGCCGACTGGCTGGCGGCCGAGGGCATCGTGTCGATTTCGCTGAACCCCGACTCGGTGGTCGACACCTGGACCCGGCTGGCCCAGCGCTGACGCCACGCTGGCCCGCACCAGGCTGACCCGTTCCCATGTCCAGCCTGCGTTCGGGCAGCGTCGAATCCACCCGCCGCTTTGCCGGCAAGCTGCACCGCCGCTACGGGCTGTTCACCCTGGCAGTGGTGCTGTTCGTGGTGGCGCTGGCGCTGCTGGAACGGCAGGGCTGGTCGCGTGGCTGGATTGGCGGCAGCTTCCTGATCGCCACCGTGCTGGTGTATGCCGGCATCGGCCTGGCCAGCCGCACCACCGACGAGGCCGAGTACTACGTGGCCGGCCGTCGCGTGCCGGCCATGTACAACGGCATGGCGACCGCGGCCGACTGGATGAGCGCCGCCAGCTTCATCGGCACCGCCGGCGTGCTGTATCTGCAGGGCTTCGACGGCCTGGCCTACATCCTGGGCTGGACCGGCGGCTACTGCCTGGTGGCCATCCTGCTGGCGCCGTACCTGCGGCGCTTCGGCCAGTTCACCATCCCGGATTTCCTGGGCGCCCGCTACGGCGGCCAGGCGGTGCGGCTGATCGCCGTGGCGGCCACGGTGCTGGTGAGCTTCGTCTACGTGGTGGTTCAGGTCTACGGCGTGGGCCTGGTCACGTCGCACCTGACCGGCTTCAGTTTCGAGATCGGCGTGTTCGTCGGCTTGGGCGGCGTGCTGGTGTGCAGCTTCCTGGGCGGCATGCGCGCCGTCACCTGGACCCAGGTGGCGCAGTACATCGTGCTGATCATTGCCTACACCGTACCGGTGATGTGGCTCAGCCACAACCAGACCGGTTCGTGGCTGCCGGTGTTCAGCTACGGCCAGCAGCTGAAGGTGGTGAGCGAGCGCGAGACCCAGTTGCTGACCGACCCGGCCGAAGTCGAGGTGCGCCGCCTGCTGACCGAGCGCGCCGACGACGCCCAGCGCAAGCTGCGCGACGTGCCCGCCGCGATGGCCAGTGACACCGAGCTGCTGGGCCGCCAGATCGAGCGCATGCATGCCGAGAACGCGCCGCTGGCGCAGATCCAGCAAGCCGAGCGGGCGCTGGAGCGCATGCCGCGCACCGAGCCCGAGGCGCGCGCCGTCTACCAGCGCCAGCGTGACCAGGCCCAGGCCCAGGCCCAGCCGCTGGCCGGGCTGGCGCCGCAGGCCGGGCAGGTGGGCGCCGATGGCACCAACGGCCAGCATGCGCGCAGCAACTTCCTGGCACTGGTGTTCTGCCTGATGCTGGGCACGGCGGCACTGCCGCATGTGCTGACGCGCTACTACACCACGCCGTCGGTGTCGCAGGCGCGGAGGTCGGTGGGTTGGTCGCTGAGCTTCATCGTGCTGCTGTACCTCAGCGCGCCGGCGCTGGCGGTGATGGTGAAGTACCAGGTGTTCACCGAGCTGGTGGGCACCAGCTTCGGCAGCCTGCCAGACTGGATCCGTCGCTGGAGCAAGCTGGATTCGTCGCTGGTGTCGGTGCAGGACATCAACGGCGACGGTTTCCTGCAGTTTGCCGAGCTGCGCCTCGGCGCCGACATGATCGTGCTGGCCGCGCCCGAGCTGGGCGGCCTGCCGCTGGTCGTCACCTATCTGGTGGCCGCCGGCGGCCTGGCGGCGGCGCTGTCCACCGCCGACGGCCTGCTGCTGACCATCAGCAACGCGCTGTCGCACGACTTCTTCTTCCGGGTGGTGCGGCCCAACGCGTCGGCCATCAAGCGGGTGATGTTCAGCAAGCTGATGGTGCTGATCACGGCGGTGCTGGCGGCCTGGGTGGCGTCGTTGCGCATCACCGCCATCCTGCCGTTCGTGTCGGCGGCGTTCTCGCTGGCGGCGGCCACCTTCTTCCCGGCGCTGGTGATGGGCATCTTCTGGCGCCGTGCCAACCGGGCCGGCGCGGTGGCCGGCATGCTGGCCGGCGCCGGCCTGTGCCTCTGGTACATGGCGCGCAACACCGCCGGTCCGCGCGCGTTCTTCGGCCTGGGCGAGGCCGGCGCCGACCTGCGCTGGTTCGGCATCGACCCGGTGGCCGCCGGCGTGTTCGGCGTGCCGGTGGGCTGCATGGTGCTGGTGCTGGTGAGCCTGCTGACCCGCCCACCGGCGCCGGAAGAGCGGGCGGTGGCCGAGCGGCTGCGCCAGCCCGACCCCTGGCCGACCGAGCCCACGCGCTCGGGTCCGCCTTCCGCGCTATAATCGCGGGCTTTCCCTGAAGCTGACCACCGGATGACGCTGGTGGTCAGCGCTTGCTGCACCGCCAGGCATGTCGCCCGTCGGGCAGCTTCCGAGGCCGGCCCCCAATGGCTGGCCACCGGAACCCACAAGGAGTGTTCATGCGTCACTATGAGATCGTTCTCCTGATCCACCCGGATCAGAGCGAGCAGGTTCCGGCCATGCTGGAACGCTACAAGGGCATCGTCACCGCTGCCGCCGGCAAGGTGCACCGTGTCGAAGACTGGGGCCGCCGCCAGCTGGCCTACCAGATCCAGAAGCTGGGCAAGGCGCACTACGTGTGCCTGAACATCGAATGCAGCAAGGACACCCTGGCTGAGATCGAGACCGGCTTCCGCTTCAACGACGCCGTGCTGCGCCACCTGACGGTGGTGAAGTCCAAGGCCGAGACCACCCCGTCGGTGATGATGAAGGCGGTCGAGAAGGAAGAGGCCCGCAAGGCCCCCGCACCGGAGGCCAGCGCCTGATTGGAACGGCCCAGCCGCACCGTTGCCGGCGCCGCCGATGAACCGCCTGGTTCTGTCGGCCCAGCTGGTCGAGCGGGGCGCCGTGCGCTACACGCCCGCCGGTCTTCCGGCCATCGACTGCAAGCTGCAACATGGCAGCACGGTCACCGAAGACGGGCAGCCGCGCCAGGTCTCTGTCGAGATCAAGGCCCTGGCGATCGGCGCGTTGGCACAGCCCCTGGGTGCGCTGGCCCTCGGATCCACCGGCCTGTTCGGCGGCTTCCTGGGCATGGCGCGCAACGGCCGCGGTCTGCTGTTCCACATCACCGAGCTGACTCCCGACTCCCCCGATTCACCGTCCGGCACATCCAGCCCGACACCCATTTGAAAGAGGTGCACCATGCCCCCGCCCCGTGGTAAAGGTAAGTTTTCCAAGGACCGCAAGCCCAAGCGCAACACGCAGTCGCTGCTGTTCAAGCGCAAGCGCTTCTGCCGCTTCACCGTCGCCAACGTCGAAGAGATCGACTACAAGGATGTGGACACCCTGCGTGACTTCATCGGCGAGAACGGCAAGATCACGCCCGCCCGCCTGACCGGCACGCGTGCGTTCTATCAACGCCAGCTGACCGTCGCCATCAAGCGCGCGCGCTTCCTGGCGCTGGTGCCGTACAGCGACCAGCACCGCGTCTGAAGGAGCCCACACCATGCAAATCATCCTGCTTGAAAAAGTGGCCAACCTGGGCAACCTGGGTGACGTGGTCAAGGTGAAGGACGGCTTTGCCCGCAACTTCCTGATCCCCACCAAGCAAGCCCGCCGCGCCACCACCGCTGCCATCGCCGAATTCGAAGCCCGCCGCGCGGAGCTGGAAAAGACGGCCGCCGAGAAGCTGGCCGCCGCGCAGGCCGTCGGCGAGAAGCTGGGCGGCAAGACCGTCACCATCGCCCAGAAGGCCGGCGTGGATGGCCGCCTGTTCGGCTCGGTGACCAACGCTGACGTGGCCGACAGCCTGAAGAAGATGGGCTTCGACGTGGCCAAGGCCCAGGTGCGCATGCCCAACGGCCCGCTGAAGGCACTGGGCGAGTTCCCGGTGTCGGTGGCGGTGCACAGCGACGTGGTCGTCGAGGTGGCCGTGCACGTGGTGGCCGCAGCCGACTGATCCTGCCTGCTGCCAGCGCACAAAGGCCGGCTTGCAGCCGGCCTTTTTCATGGTGGATGGGGGGCCTGGTGGTCAGCCGACGGGCAGGCCGGTGGGCCGCACCCAGCCCATGGCCCAGCTCAGCAGGATGAACAGGAACAGCGCGATCGACAGCCCCACCCGCAGGGCCAGCGCGCGCGCCATGCGGCCATCGCGGGAACTGCTGCTGCCACCCTTGCGCAGCATGAACAATCCGGCACCGGCCAACGAGGCCAGCACCAGCACCAGGGCAATGACGATCACGGTTTTCATCGGCGCAGATTATCCCGGCAGGGCGGTGGCATGCTGAGCCGCGGGCCATCGGCGCCTGCCGGCCGCCGCGTGCTGGTGCTGGTGGCTGCCGCGCTGGCGGTGGCCGCCACCGCCCGCCTGGGCCGGTGGCAGCTGGACCGTGCGCAGCAGAAGCTGGACCTGCAGGCCCGCATCACCGCGCGCGGCAGCCTGCCGCCGCTGCCGCAGGCCGACCTGCCGCGCACCGAGCCCGCTGCCGCTGACCAGCACTACCGCCTGGTGCAGCTGCGTGGCCGCTGGCTGTCCGAACGCACCGTGTACCTGGACAACCGGCAGATGAACGCCCGCCAGGGCTTCTTCGTGGTCACGCCGCTGCAGTTGGCGCCGGACGACGTGGTGCTGGTGCAGCGCGGCTGGATGCCGCGCGACTTCACCGACCGCAGCCGCCTGCAGCCGCTGCCCGACCAGCCCGGCGAGGTGCTGGTGACCGGCCGGCTGGCCCCGCCGCCGTCCAGGCTGTTGGCGCTGGACGGCACCGAGCAGGGGCCGATCCGGCAAAATCTTGATCTTGCGGGGTTTGCTGCCGAAACCGGTTTGGCCCTGCGGCCGTTGTCGGTGCAGCAAACCCAGCCGACGCAGCCGGTGCCGGGTGGTACCCCGGCCAGCAGCGTCTGGCCCGATGACGGCCTGCTGCGCACCTGGCCGGCGGTGGCTGTCGATGTCGGCAAGCACCACGGCTATGCCTTCCAGTGGTTCTCGCTCAGCGCGTTGCTTGTCGGCCTCACGCTGTGGTTCCAAATCGTCCGCCCGTGGCGGCGCTCCGTGTCCTCCAAGCCTGCCGCATGAACGAACCCTCCGAGCCCCTGGGCCTGACCGTGCATTCGCTGCCGACCCCCGTGGATGCGATGACACGCCAACGGGCCAGCGGCCGCTTCAAGATGCTGCTGATCATGGCGGCCTGTGCTGCGCCGATGATTGCCAGCTACACGCTGTACTACGTCGTGCGGCCGACCGGTGGCGCCACCGCCTACAGCGACCTGATCCAGCCCACGGTGCCCATGCCGGCCGTGCCGGCACAGCCGCTGGACGGCGGCGCGCCCCAGGTGCTGCGCGGCCTGGCCGGGCAGTGGCTGCTGGTGGTGGTCGACAGTGGCGCCTGCGCCGAGGCCTGCGAGCAGCGGTTGTTCATGCAGCGCCAGTTGCGCGAGATGAACGGCCGCGACCGCGACCGCATCGACAAGCTGTGGCTGGTGATCGACGACGCGCCGGTGAAGCCGGCGCTGCAGCAGGCGCTGGCCGGCACGCCCGGCATGCACATGCTGCGCGTGCCCCGCGCCACCGTGGCCGCCTGGCTGAAGCCGGCGCCGGGCCAGGCGCTGGAAGACCACCTCTACGTCGTCGATCCGCTGGGCGAGTGGATGATGCGGGCCCCTGCGAATGCCGACCCGTCCAAGCTGAAGCGCGACATCACCCGCCTGCTGCGGGCGTCGGGCGGCTGGGATCAGGCCGGCCGCCAGGCGCTGATCAATGACCCGTTGGCATCCGCAGGCGCACCCGCAAGCGCGCCCGCGGCCGCCGCCTCGCGGCCCTGAGCACCCCGCCATGGATGCCGCCCACGCCCTGATCGACTGGACCCCGCTGCTGCGCCTGCTGGGCCTGGCGGCGGTGATCGCCTTGCTGCCGCTGTCCTGGTGGTGGCTGCGCCAGCACGGCGCGCCGTTGCCGCGCAAGCTGGCAGCGCTGACGGCGCTGATCCTGTTTCTCACCATCGACCTGATCGTGGTGGGGGCCTTCACCCGGCTCACCGATTCCGGCCTGGGCTGCCCGGATTGGCCCGGCTGCTATGGCGAACTGACCCCCTGGGGCGCCAAGGCCGAGATCAGCGCCGCCCAGGCCGCCCAGCCCACCGGGCCGGTCACCCACGGCAAGGCCTGGATCGAGATGGTGCACCGCTACCTGGCAATGGCGGTGGGCGCGCTGATCCTGGTGGCCGCCGCCATGTCGTGGCGCGCCCGGGCCCAGCTGCCGCACTCCCCCTGGTGGGCCACGGCCACGCTGCTGTGGGTGCTGGTGCAGGGCGCGTTCGGCAAGTACACCGTCACCCTGAAGCTGTACCCCGCCGTCGTCACGCTGCACCTGCTGGGGGCCCAAGTGCTGCTGGCCCTGCTGGTGCTGCAGCATGAGTCGTTCCGCGCCCGCGCGCTGCAGGTGGCGCGGCAACACGTGGCGCCGGCCTGGGTGGCGGTGGTGCTGGCGCTGGTGGTGGTGCAGATCGCGCTGGGCGGCTGGGTCAGCACCAATTACGCCGTGCTGGCCTGCCAGGGCTTCCCCACCTGCAACGGCCAGTGGTGGCCGAGCATGGATGCCGTCCATGGCTTCACCCTGCTGCGCCACCTGGGCCAGACCGGGCAGGGCGGCGCGCTGCCGTTCGACGCGCTGGTGGCCATCCACATGGCGCACCGGCTGTTTGCGGTGGTGGTGGTGCTGGCCCTGGTGGCGCTGGCCGTGGCGCTGAACCGCAGCGGTGATGCGGCGGCGCGCCGCACCATGCTGGCGCTGTGCGCGCTGCTGGCCTGGCAACTGGCCAGCGGCCTGTCGAACGTGGTGCTGGGCTGGCCGATCGTGGCGGCGCTGGCCCACAGCGCCGGTGCCGCTGGCCTGGTGGCGGTGCTGGTGTCGCTGTGGGCGCGGCTGCGGCTGGCGCCGGGCGTGACGGCCTTGGCAAGCTCGGCGGCCAGCGGCGCACGCCGGCCGCCCGCGGGCGGCCCGGTCACGGCCGGTCGGCCGTCGGCCTCCTAGAATCCGATGTTCTGCCGATGACTGCCTCCGTCCTTCCCTCCAGCCCCGCGGCCAGCCGTGTGCGGCAGTACCTGGCGCTGACCAAGCCCCGGGTGGTGCAGCTGATCGTGTTCTGCGCCGTCATCGGCATGCTGCTGGCCGAGCCCGGCTTGCCCAGCCTGCAGGTGGCGGTGCCCGCCACCATCGGCATCTGGCTGGTGGCCAGCGCGGCAGCGGCCTTCAACTGCCTGGTCGAGCAGGCCATCGACAGCAAGATGGCCCGCACCGCCTGGCGCCCCACCGCCAAGGGCGAGCTCAGCACCGCGCAGGCGCTGCTGTTCTCGGCCGTGCTGTGCAGCCTGGGCAGCGCGCTGCTGTACTGGTGGGTGAACCCGCTGACGATGTGGCTGACCTTCGCCACCTTCGTCGGCTATGCGGTCATCTACACCGTGGTGCTCAAGCCGATGACGCCGCAGAACATCGTCATCGGCGGGGCGTCCGGCGCCATGCCGCCGCTGCTGGGCTGGGCGGCGCTGCGCAACGATGTCGGCCCCGAGGCGCTGGCCCTGGTGCTGATCATCTTCCTGTGGACGCCGCCGCACTTCTGGGCGCTGGCGCTGTACCGGGTGGAAGACTACCGCCGCTCCGGCCTGCCGATGCTGCCGGTCACCCACGGCAGCGACTTCACCCGTCTGAATGTCCTGCTCTACACCTTGGTGCTGTTCGCCGGCACGCTGCTGCCGTTCATCATCGGCATGAGCGGTTGGCTGTACCTGGCCTGCGCGGTGGTACTGGGCGTCTGGTTCATCGCCTACGGCTGGATGCTGTGGCGAAACTACAGCGACGCCCTGGCGCGCAAGACCTTCCGATTCTCGATCTGGCACCTGTCGCTGTTGTTTGCGGCACTGCTGGTCGACCACTACCTGATGCCATGGCTGTGACACCCATCGTTGCGCGACGCGCCCTGCTGCTGGCCACGGCTGCGGCTGCCCTGGCCGGCTGCGATGGTGGCCTGCCCGGCGGCAGCAAACCCGCCTTCAAGTCCATCGACATCACCGGTGCCGAGTACGCCCGCACGCTGCAGCTGTCCGACCCCGATGGCCAGCTGCGCAGCCTGGCCGACTACAAGGGCAAGGTGGTGGTGGTGTTCT
>JAGOBT010000136.1 GCA_017999135.1 Burkholderiaceae bacterium | reverse complement strand
GACAGGTTGCCGTTGGACAGTGTGCTGATCGTCAGCCGCTGCTTCAGCCGGGTGAGGCCGGCCACGGTGTCGGGCCAGGGCGCCAGGCGGTGCCACACGGTGTTGAAGTGGTCGCGATCGGCCTCGGCCAGCGCCTGCAGCCCGTGCTGCGGCAGCAGGTGGTCGAGCACCTGGCGGTGCAGGGCGTCGATGGTGTCCCAGGCCAGTTCGCCGTGCGCCACACGGGCCATCGATGCGAAGTAGCCCTTGCGCCAGGCGTCGGCCAGCGCGGCCCAGTCGGCTTGCAGGCCGGTGCGTGCGCCCAGGGCCACGCCTTCGGCGATGACGCTGCGGCGCCAGTCGACGACGGTGCCGAAGACATCGAAGGTGAGGGCGCGGACGGTGTGGGCGAGGCTGTGCATGGCGTGATGATGCCGCAGCGCCCGCCGGGTTTGATCTGGCGCAAGCCTTGAGGGCCGCGGCCTGGTCGCGCGTCTCGCCAGCGACAAGGGCCGCGCCGGCAGCCCCGAAGAATCACCGCATGGACTTCGCCCACTCCCCCCGTTCGTTGGCGCTGCAGGCCCAGCTGCGCCAGTTCATGGCCGACCTGGTGCTGCCGTCGCTGCCCGACTGGCACCGCTGGTCGGACGCCGGTGTGTTCCCTGAGGACCTGGTCGAAAGCCTGAAGGCGCAGGCCAGGGCACTGGGCCTGTGGAACCTGTTCCTGCCCAGCCTGCGGGACGACCAGCCCGGCACCCGGCTGTCGAACCTGGACTACGCGCCGCTGGCCGAGATCATGGGCCGGGTGCCGTGGGCGGCCGAGGTCTTCAACTGCAATGCGCCCGACAGCGGCACGATGGAGCTGCTGCAGATCGCCGCCAGCCCGGCGCAGGTGCAGCGCTGGCTGAACCCGCTGCTGGACGGCAGCATCCGCAGCTGCTTCGCGATGAGTGAGCCCGACACCGCGTCGTCCGACCCCACGCAGCTGACCACGCGCATCCAGCGCGATGGCGACGGTCCTGACGCGGGGTGGGTGCTGAATGGCCGCAAGTGGTTCATCACCGGCGCCGCGCACCCGCTGTGCCGGCTGGCGGTGGTGATGGGTGTCAGCGAAGACGACAACGCGCCCGAGCATGCCCGCCACAGCATGCTGCTGGTGCCGATGGACACCCCTGGCCTGACGGTGGAGCGCAACATCCCGGTGATGGACCACCAGAGCCTGGACGGCCATTGCGAGCTGGTGTTCCGCAACGTGCGGGTGCCGCTGGATGCGATGCTGGGCGAGCCCGGCGCCGGCTTTGCGCTGGCCCAGGCGCGGCTGGGCCCTGGGCGGGTGCACCACGCGATGCGCAGCATCGGCCAGTGCGAGCTGGCGCTGGAGCTGATGTGCGAGCGCGCGCTGGAGCGCCGCGCCTTCCGCGGCCGGCTGAGCGATTTCTCCAACGTGCAGGACTGGATCGCCGAGAGCCGGGTCGAGATCGACCAGGCCCGCCTGCTGGTGTTGCGCGCGGCCTGGGTGCTGGACCAGGCCGGCAGCGCCGCAGCGCGCACTGACGTGTCGGCCATCAAGCTGGTCAGCAGCCGCCTGCAGGGCCGGGTGCTGGACCGTGCGATGCAGGTCTTCGGCGCCATGAGCCTGTCGCCCGACACCCCGCTGGCCCGCCTGTGGGCCTGGGGCCGTGCGCTGCGCTTCCTGGACGGCCCGGACGAAGTGCACCTGCGCACCGTGGCGCGCGCCGAACTGAAGCACGCCAAGGGCCAGCGCGGCGCCAATGCGGCACACCTGCGGCGCTGGATGCCGGTGCAGGCGGGTTGACCGGTCGACGCCCACAACCCCCGCCGCCATCTGCAGGCCGCGGCGCGCCGCGACGGGCCGGCGGTCAGGCCGCGGCGCGCACGCTGTCCGCCTGCGAGTCGTGCGTGGCCAGATGGTCCAGGATGGCCTGCGCCGCCTGCCCGGCGCCGTCGATGCCGGCATACAGCCGCTGCACCCGCTGCGCCTGCTGGCGGAAGCCGCCGTCGGCCAGCAGCCGCTGCACCGCCGCCGTCATCGCCGCGCCTGGCGCGTGGCGCGGCGCCACCGCCAGCGCCATGCCCTGGCGCACCGCCAGGTCGACATTCAGCTCCTGCTCCGGGTGCAGCGGAATGCCGACCAGCGGCGTGCCGCTGGCCATGGCCGTCTGCACCGTGCCCTGCCCGCCCATGCACACCACCGCATCGACCTGCGGCATCAGGGCATGGCTGGGCAGCAGGCCCGCCACCACGATGCCCGGGTCGTCCACCGGGCCGAAGTCATGGATGGTGGCGCCGACGATCACCCGCGGCCCGGCCGCGCGCACGCGATGCACCACGGCACGCAGCAGTTGCGGCGTGCTCGATGACAGCACCACGTAGACCGTGGGTGCCCGGCCGTCCAGCAGGGCCTGCACCGGTGCCGGCACCGGCAACGGCAGCCGCGCGAACAGCGGGCCGGTGTAGACCAGCCGGGTGCCGGCGCGGTAGGCCTGGGGCCGGCGCGGCCGCCACGCCGCCATCGCGGCACTGGAGACGCCCAGCACCTCGGGCACGTCGGTCACCAGGGTCAGGTCGCTCACCATCAGGCTGGCCAGCGATGGCACCGGCTCCACCCGCAACTCGGCCGCCACCTGGTTGAGGAACTTCACCGCGTCGGTCATCTTCTCGGACTGGGTGTTCGCGATCCAGTGCTTCAGCCGGCGCGGCAGCCATTCGGTGCCCGGGATCGGCATCTGCGTGGGCACCGGCGCCAGCCCCTGCTCCAGCACCGGCGGCACCAGGCTGCCGCCATGGCTGGACGCGAGCGGGATGCCCGCCAGCCGGCTGGACAGGTAGGCCGTCAGCGTGAAGCCGATCACCGCCATGCGCGCGCCATGCGCCCGCAGGAACGCCGCCTCGGCCTGCACGCTGGCGCGCACCTCGTCGGCCGGCTGCAGGCGCAGGCCCGGGCGGCCGAGTTGCACCAGATCCCGCAGGAACTGCGCACAGCGCGCGTCGTCCATCGGCGGGCCCAGCCGGGTCAGCGGGAAGCCGGCGTCCTCGATCACATGGGCATACGGGCCTCCGTGGGTGGCAAACACCACCGGCTGCCCGCGGGCCACCAGGGCCTGGCCGATGGCCAGCATGCGGGTGGTCTCGGACAGGAAACCGCAGTGCGGCAACAAGGCGATCATCAGACATCCCCAGGGCAGAACCGGTGGGCTGCAACCGCCCGGCCGATAAAGGTAATATATTGAATATGTCCGATCCACGTCAATGGCTGGAGCTGGGCCTGGACACCTTGCCGCCAGACCAGGCAGACCGTGTGCGGCTGTTCCGCAGCCTGTGTGCGGCATCGGCCATGCTGCGCGGCCGGCTCGACCGGGCGATGGCGGCCACCGGCGTCACCACCCAGCAGGCGGCGCTGCTGCAGTTCATCGAAGCCCAGCCCGGCCCGCCCACCATCGGCGCGGTGGCGGCCGGGTTGTCCATGACGCACCAGAACGTCAAGCAGATCGCGTTGGCGCTGGCCCGCAAGGGCCTTCTGACGATCGAGGTGGACACCCAGGACCGGCGCGCACGCCGGCTGACGACCACCGAGCAGCACCGCCGCTTCTGGGACCAGCGCAACCCCGACGACTTTGGCTTGGTGCAGGCCTGGACGGCCGGGCTCGACCGCGCCGAGGTGGACCAGGCGGTGCAGCTGCTGCGCAAGCTGATGGCCGGCATGCCGGCGCCACCAGACGCCGCCCCGCCCGGCTGACGTGGCGGCGGCAGCCTGTCACCTGGGCGCAGGCCGGCGCCGGCGGCGGCCACCAGAATCCGCCCATCCCCACCACCGGAGACCGCCATGCACGACATCCTCATCCAGGGCGGCACCGTCGTCGACGGCACCGGTGTACCGGCCCGCCAGGCCGACGTGGCGGTGCGGGGCGGCCGCATCGTGGCGGTGGGCAGCGGGCTGGGCGCCGCGCACCGGGTGATCGACGCCACCGGCCTGCTGGTGACGCCCGGCTTCGTCGACATCCACACCCACTACGACGGCCAGGCCACCTGGGACAGCGCGCTCACGCCCAGCTGCTGGCATGGCGTGACCACGGCCGTGTTCGGCAACTGCGGCGTCGGCTTCGCGCCGGTGAAGCCCGGCGCGCGTGATTACCTGATCAACCTGATGGAGGGCGTGGAAGACATCCCCGGCACGGTGCTGGCCGAAGGCATCAGCTGGAATTGGGAGTCCTTCCCCGAGTACCTGGACGCGCTGGAGCGCCGCCAGTACACGATGGACATCGGCGCCCAGCTGCCGCATGCGGCGCTGCGGTTCTATGCCATGGGCGAGCGCGGCGCCGAGCACCAGGCCCGGCCCACCGAGGCCGAGCTGGCGCAGATGGGCGCCCTGGCCGAAGAAGCGCTGCGCGCCGGCGCGCTGGGCATCACCACCTCACGCACCACCAAGCACCGCGCACGCGACGGCCGCTACACGCCCAGCCTGACGGCGGCCGAGCCCGAGCTGTTCGCCATCGCCGGCGCGCTGCGGCGGGCGGGCAAGGGCGTGCTGGAGGTCAACTCCGATTTCGGCGACGGGGATTTCGAGATCCTGCGCATGGCCGCCGAGGCCGCCGGCCGGCCGATGTCGCTGCTGCTGCTGCAGGTGGACAACGCGCCCGACCTGTGGCGACGCACGCTCGACCAGATCCACGCCGCCCGCCGCGCCGGGCTGGACGTGACCGGCCAGGTCGGCGCCAAGAGCATCGGCGTGCTGTTCGGCCTGGAGACCAGCCGCAACCCGTTCGAGAACCACCCGGCCTTTGCGCCACTGCTGCCGCTGGCCCCGCGCCAGCGCTACGAGCGCCTGCGCGACGACGCCGCGCTGCGCCAGCGGCTGGTCGACGAGCGCCCCACCGATGCGCTGACGCGCTGGTTCGACGCTGCCTTCGCCCGCACCTTTGCCATGGCCCCGGTGCTGGACTACGAGCCCGCACCCGACCAGAGCCTGGCCGCGCGCGCGGCACGCAGCGGTGGCACGGCCTGGGCCCTGGCGCTGGACACGCTGCTGGCCCATGAGGGCAAGGGCCTGCTGCTGCACCCCTTCGAGAACTACACCGGCGGCGATCTCGGCGTGGTGCAGCAGATGCTGGCCGACCCGGCCACGGTGATGGGCCTGGGCGACGCCGGCGCCCATGTCGGCCTGATCTGCGACGGCGCCGGGCCGACCTTTCTGCTCAAGCACTGGGCGCGCGACCGCACCCGCGGCCCCAGGCTGCCGCTGGAGGCGCTGGTGAAGAAGCAGACGCAGGACACCGCCGCGGTCTACGGCCTGACCGACCGCGGCACGCTGGCGCCGGGCCAGCGTGCCGACATCAACGTGATCGACTTCGCCACGCTCGACCTGCTGCCGCCCGAGGTGGCCTACGACCTGCCCACCGGCGGGCGGCGCCTGCTGCAGCGCGCCCGCGGCTACCGCCACACCTTCGTGGCCGGCACCGAGGTGCTGCGTGACGACGAACTGACCGGGGCCACGCCCGGCCGGCTGATCAGAGGCTGACCGGGCTCACTGCTTCGGCCCTTCGCCCAGTCGCCGGCCCAGGCCCACCGCATAAGGCGCAGCGCGCGCGGCCAGCATCGGGTCGGCCGACGGCTCCACACCCTTGGGCAGCACCATCGGGTTGTAGGTGATGGCCACGCAGGGGCCGGTGGCATCGGCCGAGACCGACTGGATCGTCAGCCGGCCCAGCGTCACCTTCTTGCGGTCGTCGGGCAGCGGCGTCACCGCGCTGTCGAGCCTGTCACCGGGCTGGGCCAGTTGCAGGTTGAAGTCGAAGGCCACGCCACCGGCGGCCACGCGCTGACGCAGGTCGTCGATCAGGAAGTCGGCGCCCTTGGCCTTGGCCTCGTCGTCGGTCAGCGCCTGGGTGCCGCCCACCGGCTCGAAGATCCACTTGCCGAACTGCTTCCTGCCGCCGGCGTCGACAAAGCCGAAGGCGTGCACGCCCCAGTAGTTCACCTTGCCGAAGCTGGCCGGCACCGGCTGGCTGGCGAAGTACTTGCCCTGCAGCAGCACCTCGGGATTGGCATCGGCGAAGGCCTTCACCTTGTCGGGGTTGGGGCGCTTGGTCTCGGGGTCGGGGATCAGCGATTCCAGCCGGCCGAGAAACTGCTCGGGCGTGGCCGCGCCGAACACCGGCGCCGAGATATTGCCCATCTGCCAGGTCTCGCCGCCGGGCAGGTTGAACTGCAGCGCCAGGTTGCGCTGGCTGCGGGCGTTGTCGGGCGCCTTGGGGTTGCCGCCGCCCACCGAGAAGCGCACCACCACCGGCACCGGCTGGCCGCTGAAGGCGCTGGCGGTCGACAGCGCACGGCCTTCGGCACTGCCGACGAAGCTGCCCATGGCACACACGCCCTTGGCGCCGGAGCGGCGGAAGCCGTCGAACTTGCCGCCGACACGCTCGAAGGTGTCGATGAACCGGTTGGGGTCGACCTGGGCTTGGGCCGCTGCAGCGGCCAGCAAGGCGGCGGCCGCCGAGGCGGTGGCGATCAGGAGGCGGGGCAATGCGGAACGGTGTTGCATGGTGGTGGGTCCGTGTCGAGGGGATGAAGGCAACCGGGGCTGCCGCTGGGTGCATACGCTGACGTGGTCGCGCCGGATGCGGAAGTCCTTACAGCCGGCTGCGGACACGTGGCGCCCACACAGCACCCACAGGCGCAAGATGGCACCACGCTGCCCTGTTCTTCGGCGCTTTGCCGCACCGCCAACGGCGAAGAATGGGCCGCACACGTGCCGCCTGCCAGGCAGAGGAGCGCCGATGACCCCGACCGACACCCCCGCTGCGGCCACCGCCGGCGACGCCACCGGCCCGCGCTTTGGCGAGCTGCTGCAGCGCTACCTGCTGCCGGTGGGGCTGTGCGCAGCGCCCAGCGGCGACATCTTTGCCCACCGTGCGGTGCTGGAGCGCAACAAGCAGGCGCTGCGGCGCTGGATGCCGCACTACGCCAAGGTGCACACCGTGCTGGCCACCGGCCTGCTGACGGTGTGCAGCGGCGCCCATGCCACCGAGGCGTCGGGCTGGCTGGTGGCCGCCGCTGCCGTGCCCACGCTGGGCGAGGTGGTGCTGGCCATCACCTTCGGCTGCATCGCCCTGGTGCTGCGTCTGGGCAACGACTGACCGGCCCGCGCCGCCGCCGCCGCGGCGACAGGGAACCCCCGGATTGGCAGTGCCGTTGCCGCATGCGCCACTTGGCGGGCACGGACCAGCACGCCACCGAGGAGACCCCGCATGCCGCTGAACGGCCTGATCATGGACAAGCCGCTGATGATCGCGTCGATCATCCGCCACGCGGCGCGGTACCACACCCACACCGAAATCGTCGCCCGCACGATCGAGGGCGGCCTGTTCCGCTACACCTACGGCGAGGCGCATGCCCGCATCTGCCAGCTGGCCCACGCGCTGGGCCGGCTGGGCATGCAGCCCGGCGACCGGGTGGGCGCGCTGGCCTGGAACACCCACCGCCAGTTCGAGATGTTCTACGGCGTGTCGGGCACCGGCGCGGTGCTGCACACGGTGAACCCGCGGCTGTTTCCCGAGCAGCTGGTCTACATCATCGACCACGCCGAAGACCGGCTGCTGTTCGTCGACGCGATGACGCTGCCCATCGTCGAGAAGATCGCGCCGCAGCTGACCACGGTGGAAGCCTGCGTGATGATGGCCGACCGCGCCGGCATGCCGGCGTCCACCACGCTGCCGAACCTGCTGTGCTTCGAGGACCTGCTGGCCGCCGAGCCTGCCAGTTATGACT
>JAGOBT010000135.1 GCA_017999135.1 Burkholderiaceae bacterium | reverse complement strand
CGGCTGCGTCTCGGCGATCTTCAGGATCGGCTTGCGGCCCTCGCCGGCCTCGACCAGCGCGCCGGGGTACTGGTACTGGTCGACCACCACGCCGTTGAACGGGCTGCGCAAGGTGCGGCGGTTCAGCTGCTCGACCGCCTGCCGGTGGTCCAGGCGCGCCAGTTCGGCGTTCTCTTCGGCCGTCTTGAGCTCGGCACGCGCCAGCCTGGCCTCGGCCACGGCATCGTCGCGGGCCTGGGCCGACACGAATTCCTCACCAAAGAGTTCATTCATGCGCCGCGCCTTCTCGTCGGCAGCCTCGCGCCGGGCGCGCGCCAGCTGCAGCGCACCTTCGGCCTGGGCCCGGAAGCGGGCCGTGTCGGCCGCGCTTTTCTCGACCCCCGAATCGATGGTGACCAGCACCTGGCCCTTGCGGATGGTGTCGCCGCGGCGCGCATGCACCTGCTCCACCAGGCCGATCACCGGGCTGCGCACCTCGACCACCTGGGCCGGCTCGATCAGGCAATCGAAACCGGCCGCAGCCAGCGCGGGCGCCGCCGCGCCCAGGGCCAGCCAGCCGGCCAACGCACGCCAGCGCCGCACGGCGGCGCCCGGTCTGCCCTGGCGCACGCCGTGCGTCGCCTGGCCTTGTCTGCTCATGTCACCCTTCCCGCAAATCCGATGATGCGATGGCGCTCGCGGTCCTGCCGCAAGGTCTGCAGCCGGCCCAGGTAGGCACGGCGTTCGGCCCGTGCCTGAGCCAGGCCCACAAGGCAGCGTAACAGCAGCCCACCGGCCGGCCCCGGCTGGGCGGCCAGCCGGCGCAGCCAGGCCGGTGTGTGGGCCAGCAGCCGGTCCTCGGTGCTGACGATGGCCTGCACCGTGCCCGGCTCGCCCTGGCGGGCGCTGCGGCCGAACAATTGTCGATCGACCCGCGGCGACTCGTGGAACTCGGTCAACAGCACATGCAGCCCGCCAGCGGCGCGGGCATCGGCGTCCAGCCGGATGTCGGTGCCGCGGCCGGCCATGTTGGTGGCCACGGTGATGCGCCCGGCCTGGCCGGCCTCGGCCACGATGGCGGCCTCTTCGGCGTCCTGCCGCGCGTTCAGCACCACATGCGCCAGCCCGCGCGCGGCCAGCGCGGCCGACACCTGCTCCGACGCTTCGACGCTGCGGGTGCCCACCAGCACCGGCTGACCACGCGCCGCCACCTCGCCGGCCGATGCGGCCACGGCCTGCCACTTCGCCGCCGTGTCAGGCAGGCAGCGTGTGGGCAGGTGGCGCCGGCGCTTGGCGCGGTTGGGCGGAATGCGGCGCACCCGCAGCCGGTAGACCGACCACAGTTCGCGCGTGGCCTCGGCGGCCGTGCCGGTGAGACCGGCCACCAGGTAGTAGCGGCGGAAGAAGCGCTGGTAGGTCATGCGTGCCAGCGTCTCGCGGCCGCGTGTCAGCGGCATGCCTTCCTTGGTCTCGATCAGCTGGTGCAGGCCCTGCTCCCAGGAGCGGTCGGCCATGACCCTGCCGGTGGATTCGTCGACGATCTGCACCTTGCCGTCACTGAGGATGTAGTGCTGGTCACGCTGGTACAGGTGCAGCGCCGCCAGGGCCTGCTGCAGCAGGTGCTCACGCCAGGCCGGCGCCTGCCACTGCGCGCCCAGGTCACCGGGCGGCGGCGGGGTGCGGCCCAGCGCACCGGGGCGCAATTCCACGTCGCGCGCGGCGCCGATGCGGAAGTCGCGGCCGCTGACCAGGCCGCGTGCGGCGTCCATGGCCCAGTCCATCAGCGGCTCGGGGAAGACCGACGGCGCCTCGCGTGACAGGATCATCGGCGTGCGCGCCTCGTCGATCATCACGCTGTCGGCTTCGTCGACGATGGCGAAGTGCAGCGCCGGAATCAGCGGCGGCTGCGCCTGCGCCAGCTCGGGGTGCAGGTAGGCGCGCAGCTGCGACACCCGCGCCGGCAGCGCGCCATGGCCAGCCACCCGGTCCTTCAGGTAGTCGAACACCACCTCCTTGCCGGCGGCATAGCAGATCGGTTGGGCGTAGGCCACACGGCGCAGTTCGGCCGGCATGCCGCCCTGCACCACGCCGCTGTGCAGGCCGAAGAAGCGGAACAGCGGCGCCATCTCGTCGCGGTCGCGGCGGGCCAGGTAGTCGTTGGTGCTGAGCACATGCACCGCCGCGCCGGAGCCCGCCATCATCGTGGCCGCCATCGCCGCGACCAGCGTCTTGCCCTCACCGGTGTGCATCTCGGCCAGCTCACCCAGCAGCAGCGCGCGTGCGCCGGCGCACTGCACCGCATGCGGCCACAGGCCCAGCTGGCGCTTGCAGGCCACGCACACACAGGCCAGCACGGTGGGCAGCGCGGCCAGGTCGGCACGGTCGCCGCGGCCGATGCGCAGCAGCGCCACGGCGGCGTGGAAGCGGGCCGCCACGGCAGCATCGTCCAGCGCGGCCAGGGGCGCCGCTGCCGCGTCCACCAGGCGGACCAGGCGCGCCACCTGGCGGCGGGTGGCACGGGCGGCGGGCAGCCAGCCGCGCAGGTTGCGCAGAAAGTCCTCGACCGGGCGCGCCCGCTCTTCGGCACGCTCGTCGCGCTGGGTGTCGGCACGCAGGAACAGCGTGCCCGCCAGCCGCCGGGCCAGGCCGGGGTCAAACATTCAGGCGCGCCAGGAACAGCTGGCGCAGTCGCAGGTACCACTGCCACGCCAGCGGGGCCGGCCCGAGGTCGAAGCGCACATGGGCCCGGTCGCCGAACACCGCGGTGGGCGACGTGCCATCGAGCACCAGCTCCAGATCGAACACCCGCCGCAGCGTGCGCGTGCCTTCGGGCTGGGACGGGTCCACCGCCAGCTCACCACCGCCCGACGTGCCGAGCGCCGACGACACGAGCTGGAAGTCGCCCCCCGGCACCACCCGCGCCAGCCGCGCCGTCAACACCTGCGGCATGGCCTGGGCCTGCCGCACCTCGGTGCCGCGCAGGCGGTCGCGGATCAGCGCCATGTCCTCCTGCGGCACGGCGCTGCGCACCACGGCCGACGGCCCGGCGACGATGTAGCCGACCACCTCGCCACGGCGCACATGGCTGCCGTCGAGCTCGGTGCCCGGCTGCGGCACCCAGCGGCCCGCCACGCCGGCCCGCGCCTGCAGGCCGGCCACCCGGCGCTCGGCATCGGCCAGCTTGCCGGCGCGGGCATCCCGCTCGCTGCGCAGCGGCGTGATGCGGGCAGGCTCCTTGACCTCGGCCTCGCGCAACTGAGCCGCCGCCCGCGCCAGCGCGGCGGCAGCCACCGCGCGCTCGGCCAGCACCGACGGGTTGTCCAGCGTCAGCACGGTCTGCCCGGCCTGCACCGCCGTGCCGGCGGCCAGGCGGTCACCGCGCAGGTGGCCGTCGGCGCCGGCCCGCACGATGGCCTCGTCAGGCACCCACACCACCGCCTGGTGCACCGAATGGAAAGGCACCGGCACCACGCCCAGGAACAGCGCGGCCACCACCAGCGCCAGACCGGTGCGCCGCAACGCCACATCACGCCGGCGGGCCAGCGCCGCGCCCTCGCGCAGGTGCTTCCAGCCCTTCCACAACGGCATCACCACCGCACCCCACAGGGCCCACAGCGCCATCACCGCGCCGATGAACAGGTACTCGGTGGCGACGAACCAGGCCAGGCCGAGCGTGATCACCAGCCGGTACACCGGCGACACCGCGCCATACAGCACCAGCAGCCAGCGCTCGCCCTGCGCCGCCTGCGGCGGGCGCGCATCGGGCGCGCCATACAGCCAGCGGTCGGCCAGAAAGGCCCAGTACTGCGTGGCACGCTGGGCCAGGTTGGGCACCTCCAGCAGGTCGCAGGCAATGAAGTAGCCGTCGTAGCGCATCAGCGGGTTGCCGTTGACCAGCAAGGTGGACACGCCGGCGATCAGCACCACGTTGAAGGCCACGGCCGTGACCAGGCCGGATTCGGCCATCAGCCACACGTACAGCGCCAGCGCCCCCAGCAGCAGCTCGGCGGCGATGCCGGCGGCCGCCACCAGCGCGCGCACCCACTTCGACGGGAAGGCATAGGACGAGGTGGCGTCCACATAGGGCACGGGCGTGAACACCATGAAGATCAGGCCGATCTCGCGCACGGTGCCGCCGAAGGCCTTCACGGCCAGGCCGTGGGCGCATTCATGCACGGCCTTGACGGCCGGGTAGATCAGCCACAGCAGCAGCACGTTGCTGCCCGACAGCACCCGGTCGGACAGGTTGTCCGTCAGCGCCGACCAGTGCTGCCAGGCCAGCACCGATGCCGGCGCCACCACCAGCAGCCACAGCACCGCCACGGTCCAGGAAAACAGCCGCCGTGCCAGGCCGGCATGGCGCTGGAACCAGGCATCGGGGTACAGCAGCGGCAGGCGCAGGCTCAGCGGGTTCAGCCAGGTCTGCTTGAAGCGCTGGCGGCGCTGCTTCTGGTAGCGCTCGACGGCTTCAAATGCGTCGGGCGTGGCCTGGGTCTGCAGCAGATCATTGGCGTGCAGGCTGGCCAGCAGCTGCACCAGGTCATGCTGCGAGACCGGGGCCGATGCCGCGCCGTCGGTGCCCTGGCGCGCCGGGACTGCGCTGGCCGCAGCCCACACCTGGTCCAGCGTGCGCTGGCCGTCCAGCAGCTGCAGCACCTGCCAGACCTGTGGCGACAGGCGGTGGAAGCGCTGCGTCAGCGGGTCGGACAACAGCACCCAGGGGCGGCCGCGCAGCGTGCGGTGCAGGATCTGCACGCCGTCGCGCAGGCGTGGCCGCATGAAGCGCACATCGTGCCAGTGCTCGGACCAGACCGCTTCCATGGCCGCCGCTCACCACCACCAGGTCCACAGCTTCAGCCGCAGCCAGTCGATCGAGCTGCGTGTCCACACCGTCAGCAGGTTGGCCGTGCCCACCTCGATCTTGCCCACCCCCTGCATGCCGGGGCTGAGCGGCGGCGGCTGGCCCACCCAGCCGGCCTCGACGCGGAAGCCGTTGACCGTCTCCTGCACGCTGGCCGTGGCCGTGATCTTGTTCACCCGGAACGGGAACACCGATTGCGGCTGCCCGGTCAGGCGCAGCACGCCGTCCTGGCCGTCGCGCACGCGGGCGATGTCGCGGTCGGGCACATGCAGCACCACGCGGTAGTCGCCCCCGGCGGCAATCTCGAACAATTCCTTGCCGGTCTCCAGCGGGGCGCCGATCTGCTGCACCCAGTCGCCGGTGACCACCAGGCCGTCGATCGGCGCGGTCAGCCGGGTGCGCAACAGCTTGGATTCAACCAGCGCCAATTGCGCATCGGCCTGGTGCACCTCGGCCAGCGCCAGCGCCTGCGCCGCGGCCTCGCGGTCGGACATGGCCTGGCGCAGCCGGCCGGCGGCCTGTTCACGCTCGCTCTGGTAGCGCGCCTGCTCCAGCTTCAGGTCGCGGTCGTCGAGCTGGGCCAGCAACTGGCCGCGCCGCACCTGGTCGCCCGGGCGCACCAGCACCTGGCCGAGAAAGGCCTCGAACGGCGCGGTGACCAGCTGGCGCGCGCGGCCTTCGATCACGGCATTGGCCGTCACCCTGTCGGGCACCGGCCACAGCAGCAGCAGGCCCAGCGCCAGCAGCACGCCCGCCGCCGAGGCCTTCCACACCAGGTGGCCAGGGCGGCTGAGCTTGCGGGCGCCGTCCTGCAGGGCATCGAACCCGTGGCGCCACAGCGGCCGCTCGGCCTCGTGCCAGCGCCGCAGCAGCGGCTCGGCGATCGCCAGGCTGGCGCGCAGCGTGTCGGCCATGCCGTTGACCAGTGGCGCCTTGCCCTCGGTGCGCAGCACCAGCACGGCCACCGGGCGGCCCTGGTCCAGCGCCACGACGGCGCAGGCGTCGGGCAGCACCACGTCCTGCAGGTCCAGCGCCGCCTGGGCCGCCAGTTCGGCCGACGCCAGGATGGTGGGCGACGCCGTCTCTCCCCAGGCCGTGTCGGCCGCCACCCACCAATGCGGCCGGTCGTTGTCGATGCGGAACAGCATCAGGCCGAAGGGGGGCGCCTGCGCCCCGGCGTCGTCACGCAGCCAGGCGGCGGTGCGGTTCACCCATTCCTGCGCGCCGGCGCGTGCGCGGGTCTGCGACGCCACATGGCCCAGCAGGTCCAGCAGCCGGTTGGCGCGCTGGCTGCGCGCCATGCGCTCGGCGGCCAGCGCCAGCTGCAGCCAGCCCATGGCCAGCAGCACCTGTTCGGCCTGGCGCTCGGCGTGGGGCGGTGCCAGCCACACGCCCAGCGCGCCCACATGGCCGTCCGGCAGTTGCAGGGGCGCGGCCAGCAGCAGTTCGGCCTGCGGGCCCGGCTCGGAGCGGGCCACGCCGGCCGTCCCCCCCGGTTTCAACTGGCCGCGCCAGGCCAGCCAGTGCACCTGCAGCGACACCGGCAGCGGCGTGGCGAAGGGCAGGTCATGCTCGGGCAGCGGCCCGGCGATGGCGGCGTCACGGCAAGACAGGCCGGCCTGGCGCAGACGGGCCCGCCAGGCCGCCAGCGCCTCCACCAGCACGGACGACGGCACCGGTGCGGGCTGCGGTGGCAGCGCCAGGGCGGTGGGGTCGACTTCGGCGTCGGACTCGGACGGGGCGCCGGCCGCTGGCTGCGGGGCGCCGGACATCAGGGCGCTCCCCGGGCCGGGCCGACCGGCTGGGGCTGCGGCGCCGGCAGCGCGACGAGCAACGCGTCCAGCCGGGCCACGGCGGCGTCGTCCAGCCGACCGGCCAGCCCTTGCAGCCGGGTGTGGTACAGCCAGGCGTCGAAGCGCGCGCGCGACAGCTCGCGGCGGCTGTCGAAGACCTTGGTCTGCGCCTCCAGCACATCGCTGATCACCTTCACGCCCACTTCATAGCCGCGGCGGTTGGCCTGCCAGGCCACGTCCAGCGCCTGCGTGGCCGTGGTCAGGCCACGGGCCAGGCCGGCGCTGCCCAGCGCATTGGCAAAGCTCTGCCGCACGGACATCTGCACGTTGCGCCGGGCCGCATCGACATCGCTGCGCGCCTTGTCCCGCACCGCCATGGCCTCGCGCACACGGGATTGCGTGGCACCACCGGCAAACAGCGGCACGTTCAGCGTCAGGCCGATCTGCGACGTGGTGCCCCGCCGCGGCTGGCTGGTGGTCACGGTGCCGGTGTCGTCGTTGAACTGGTGGTTGTAGGTCAGGTCGAGCGTGGGGGCATGGCCCTGCCAGGCCTTGCGCACATCGGCCTCGGCGGCCGCCAGGGCCTGCTCGGCGGCCTGCAGCTGGGCGTTGCCGGCCAGGGCCACGGCCAGCCAGTCGGCCAGGCCGTCATCGGGCAGCACCGGCAGGGCGCCGTCGGCCAGCTCTTGGGCCAGCGCCGCCGGCACCGGGCCGCCGACCAGGTCTTCGAGCAGGCCACGCCGCATCAGCAGATCCGCCGCGGCAGCGGCGCGCTGGGCGTTGACGGTGGCGATGCGCCCCTCGGCGTCGCGCAGATCGACCAGCGTCGCCCGCCCGACCTGGAAGCTGCGGCGGGCCGACGCCAGCTGCTCGTCGGCAGCCAGGCGCTGCGCGTCGGCCTGTGCCAGCGCGTCACGTGACTTGAGCACGTCGAACACGGCTTCGACCAGGCGCAGGCCGGCGTCGGTGCGCGCCTGGTCCAGCGCACGGCGCGCCTGCTCACGCTGGGCCTCGGCGCCTTCCAGCGTCGGCACCAGCACGGTGCGGATCAGCGGCTGGGTGACCTGCAGCCCGTACTGGGTGGCGCTGAACTGGCGCAGCGTGTTGTCGGGTTCTTCGCGGTAGCGCGTGGCGCT
>JAGOBT010000134.1 GCA_017999135.1 Burkholderiaceae bacterium | reverse complement strand
ACGGCGTGCTGGTCGACAGCGAACGCCTCACCCACCAGGTGGTGGTCGACATGCTGGCCGAGCATGGCGTGGCGCTGGGCTTCGACGAGGCGGTCGACCGCTTCATCGGCATGTCGATGGCCAACGGCCTGGTGCAGTTGAAGGCACTGCTGGGCGGCGAACTGCCCGCCGACTTCCTGCCCGAGATGGGCCGGCGCACGCGGGCGGCCTTCCGCGCCGGTCTGACCGCGGTGCCGGGCGTGGAGGCGGTGCTCGACGGCCTGCAGCGGCCGTTCTGCGTGGCCAGCAACGGCAACCATGCCAAGGTCAACTTCACGCTGGGCCACACCGGTTTGCTGCCCAGGTTCACCGGTCGCATCTTCACCGCCGACGACGTGGCCCACCCCAAACCCGCGCCCGATCTCTTCCTGCTGGCCGCGCGCACGCTGGGCGCCCTGCCCGCCCACACCACGGTGGTGGAAGACACGCCCACCGGCGTGGCTGCCGCCAGGGCCGCCGGCATGCGGGTGATCGGCTTTGCGGCGATGACCCCCGCCGGCCGCCTGCAAGCCGCCGGCGCCGATGCCATTGCCCACGACATGGCCACCGTGGCCAACCTGCTGGCGGCAGAGGCGTCGCGATGATCGGTCGCTGGCTGTTCCGCGCCTGGTGCGCCGCAGTGCTGGCCTTCCTGCTGGTGCCCATCGCCGCCATCGTGCCGCTCAGCTTTTCCAGCGGCAGCTTCCTCAGCTACCCGCTGCCGGGCTGGTCGCTGCGCTGGTATGCCGAGGTGCTGGGCGGCGGCAAGTGGATGGCGGCGCTGGGCAATTCGCTGTTCATCGGCGTGCTGGCCACGGCGCTGGCCCTGGCACTGGGCACGCTGGCCGCGCTGGGCCTGGCGCGCCAGCGCGGGCCGCTGGTGGCGGCACTGAAGCTGCTGATGCTCAGCCCGATGATCGTGCCCACCATCCTGGTGGCGGTGGGGGCCTACTTCTTCCTGGCGCCGCTGGCGCTGACGGCCAGCTACACCGGCCTGGTGCTGGTGCACACGGTGATCGCCGTGCCCTTCGTGGTGGTGCCGGTGCTCACTGCGCTGGAACTGCTCGACCCCAACCTGGCCCGCGCTGCCGCCGCCTGCGGCGCCACGCCGGCGGCCACCTTCTGGCGGATCACCCTGCCCGCCATTGCGCCGGCGCTGGCCTCGGGCGCACTGTTCGCGTTTGCCGCCAGCTTCGACGACGTCGTCATCGCCCTGCTGATCGCCGGCCCCGAGCAGCGCACCCTGCCGCGCGAGATGTTCAGCGGCCTGCGCGACAGCATCACCCCCGCGCTGACGGCCGTGGCCACGCTGATGATCGTGTTCAGCACCGCGCTGTTCCTGGGCATGCAGGCGGTGCAGCGGCGGGCCCGGCAACGGCGCGCCGGCTGACCGACAGCGCAGCGATCCCGGGCGACCCCGGGGAACCCCGGCCCGGCGCCACCAGCCCGGCGCGGCACACTGGCCAGCCCGATCCACTGCTGCAGGACACCGCTCACCATGCCCACCCCGATGCGCCGCCTGACGCTGGCCGCCTTGGCCAGCCTGGCCACCCTGGCCGCCCCCCTCGCCTTCGCCCAGGGCTACCCCACCAAGGCCATCACCCTGGTGGTGCCGTTTGCCGCCGGCGGGCCCACCGACATCGTCGCCCGCACGCTGGCCGGGGTGATGACCAAGAGCCTGGGCCAGACCGTGGTGGTGGAGAACAAGGCCGGTGCCGGCGGCACGCTGGCAGCCGGCCATGTGATGCGCGCCGCGCCCGACGGCTACACCTACCTCATCCACCACAACGGCATGGCCACCGCGCCGGCGCTGTACCGCAAGCTGCCGTACAACCCGCAGACCGACTTCGAGCATGTCAGCCAGGTGATCGACGTGCCGATGACCCTGCTGGGCCGCAAGAGCCTGCCGGCCAACACCTTCCCCGAACTGCTGGCCTACATGAAGGCCCAGGGCGACAAGATCAACCTGGCCCACGCCGGGCTGGGCGCCGTGAGCCACCTGTGCGGCATGGTGCTGCGCCAGGCGGTGGGCGTGGACATGACCACCGTGCCCTACCAGGGCACCGGCCCGGCCTTCCAGGCGCTGCTGGGCGGGCAGGTCGACATCCTGTGCGACCAGACCACCCAGACCACGCCACACATCAAGGCCGGCACGGTGAAGTTCTACGGCGTCACCACCAGGGACCGCATCAAGGTGCTGCCCGACGCCCCCACCCTGGCCGAGCAGGGCCTGAAGGGCTTCGAGGTGGTGGTGTGGCACGGCATCTACGCGCCGAAGAACACACCGAAGGACGCCACCGAGAAGTTCGCCAGCGCCCTGCGCGCCGCGCTGAAGGACCCGGCCGTTGTGCAGCGCATGACCGAGCTGGGCGCCGAGTTCGTGCCCGAGTCCAAGCTCACGCCCGAGGGCCTGCGCAGCTGGCTGAAACAGGAGACCGAGCGCTGGGGCCCGGTGATCAAGGCCGCCGGGGTGTACGCCGACTGACCGGGCCCGCGCCCCTGGCCGTCACTGCGGCTTGATGCCCGCCGCGGTGACGATGTTCTGCCACAGCACCATGTCGCGCTTGAGGGTGCGGGCGAACGAGGCGGCGTTGTCGCCCACCGGCATCAGCGTCTGCTCATAGAGCCGGGCGCGTACCTCGGGCAGCTTGACGATGCGCACCATCTCGCTGGAGTACTTCTCCACGATGGCCTTGGGCACGCCCGCCGGCAGGAACACACCCACCCAGCCCAGCGGCTCGAAGCCCGGCCAGCCGCTTTCCAGCAGCGTGGGCACCTGGGCCAGCAGCGGCGCGCGGCGCTCGCCGGTCACCACCAGGGGCTTGAGCTTGCCCGCGGCGATGTGCTGGGTGGCGGTGCTCACGTCGGCCCAGGCGCAGGGCACCTGGCCGCCGAGCAGGTCGCTCATCATCGGTGCCGATCCCTTGTAGGGCACATGCGCCAGGTCCAGCCCGGCCTTGCGCGCGAAGGTCTCGCCGACGATGTGCGACGACGAGCCGGTGCCGAACGAGCCGAAGCTGTACTTGCCCGGGTTGGCCTTGACCAGGGCGATGAAGTCCTTCAGGTTGCCGGCCGGGAACTCGGGCTTGACCACCAGCACCAGGTACGACAGGCAGATCTGCGAGACCGGCTCGAAATCCTTCAGCGGGTCGTACGGCACCTTGGCGAAGATGGCGGAGTTCTGGATGTGGGTGGTGATGCCGACCAGCACGGTGTGGCCATCGGGCGCCGACCGGGCCACCATCTCGCTGCCGATCATGCCGCTGGCACCGGCCTTGTTCTCCACCACCACGTTCTGGCCCCAGCTCTCCTGCAGGCGGGCCGCCAGCAACCGGCCGACCAGGTCGGTGGCGCCGCCCGGCGGATAGGGCACGATGAACTTGATCGGGCGCGACGGAAACCCGGTCTGGGCGACCGCGGCAGGCGCCGTGACAGCCAGGGCGGCCTGCAGCAGGTGACGGCGGTTCAGGCGGGACATGGGCGGCTCCAGAGGCGGTGTCGGGCGCTGCAGTGTGCCAGTGGCCGCCGGTCCACCGGTCGCCCAGGCGACTGCGGCCCCGCCGCTGCCGCCAGAACATGGATCCACCACAACAACAGCCGGAGACGACCATGCCCGCCCTGCCCCGCACCACCCCCTTCCCATCCGACGTCCAGCCCGGCCGGCGCCTGGCCCTGGCCGGCGGCGCCGCCCTGCTGGCCGGCAGCGCGCTGGGTTGGAGCCCGGCGGCCCGCGCCCAGGGCATCCCCAGCGCGGCGCCGGCCGAGCTGGGCCTGTCGCCGCAGCGGCTGTCGCGCATCGGCGACTGGCTGCGCAGCGAGGTGGCGGCCAGGAAGATCCCCGGCGCGGTGGTGATGCTGCTGCGCCGCGGCAAGGTGGCCTATGTGGAGAGCGTGGGCCAGCGCCGCGGCGACGCCCCCGGCGCCATGCAGCATGACGACATCTTCCGCATCTACTCGATGACCAAGCCCATCGTCAGCGTGGCCGCGCTGATGCTGGCCGAGGAAGGCAAGCTGCTGCTCGACGCGCCGGTGGCCACCTACATCCCGGCGTTCGCCCAGGTGAAGGTGGGCGTGGAGAAGACCGATGCCGCCGGCGCCAGGACACTGGAGCTGGTGGCGCCGCAACGGCCGATGACGGTGCAGGACCTGCTGCGCCACACGTCGGGCCTGACCTACGGCTTCTTCGGCACCGGGCTGGTCAAGAAGATGTACGTCGACAACAACGTGGGCACGCGCGGCGAGCTGAGCAACGCCGATTTCGCCGACCTGATCGCGAAGATGCCGCTGGCCTTCCAGCCCGGCAGCACCTGGGACTACAGCAATGCCACCGACGTGCTGGGCCGGGTGGTGGAGGTGGTGAGCGGCCAGACCCTGGGCGCGCACCTGAAGCAGCGGCTGACCGACCCGCTGGGCATGCCCGACACCAGCTTCTACGTGCCCGAGGCGGCACGCCAGGCCCGCATCGCCGAGCCGTTTGCCGACGACCGCACCATCGGCGTGGGCGCGGTGGTGGGGGATCCGCGCGTGGTGCAGCGCATGGAAAGCGGCGGCGGCGGCATGGTCAGCACCGCGCCCGACTACGCCCGCTTCCTGCTGATGCTGCGCAACGGCGGCCAGCTCGACGGCAAGCGCTACCTCAGCCCGCGCACGGTCGAGTACATGACCAGCAACCACCTGTCGCCGCAGGTGGTGCGGACCCCGCTGTACCTGCCCGGCCCGGGCTACGGCTTCGGCCTGGGGTTTGCGGTGCGCACCAGCGCCGGCGAGGCCGGCAGCATCGGCGCGGCAGGCGAGTACAACTGGGGCGGCGCCGGCGGCACCGCGATGTGGGTCGACCCCGCCAGCGACCTGATCACCGTGTTCATGATGCAGAGCCCGAAGCAGCGGGTGCTGTACCGGCCGATCCTGCGCAACCTGGTCTACGGGGCGCTGACCGAGCCGAAGTGATGCGCGGGGCGGCGTCGGTCACACCGCCGCGAACGGATCGAGCAGCGGCACGCCAAACTGGCGGAAATCGGCAAGGTTTCTCGTGACGACGGTGAGCCCGTGCACCTGGGCGGTGGCGGCAATCATCGCGTCCTCGGACACCGTGTCGGACTTTCGGTGCATCAGCTGCGCCCAGGCGCGGAAGGCGCTGGCATCCATCGGCAGCACGTTGTAGGTG
Organism: Burkholderiaceae bacterium; assembly: GCA_017999135.1. Taxonomy (GTDB): domain Bacteria; phylum Pseudomonadota; class Gammaproteobacteria; order Burkholderiales; family Burkholderiaceae_C; genus Pseudaquabacterium. The sequence goes on along the minus strand of JAGOBT010000134.1, from coordinate 2,606 downwards.
GCCGCCAGCTGATCCAGCCAGGCCGACAGCTGCTCGGCCTTGGCGCGGTCCTGCAAACGGGTCAGTTCGATGCCTGCCTGGATTTCGCCGATGGTCACCGCCGACAGGTGCAACCGGGCGTCGTCGACATTGGCGATCCAGGCCAGCACCGCGCCATGCGGCCGTGCCCGGCGCAGCTCAGACACGACGTTGGTGTCGAGCAGGTACACCGTTCAATCCGCAGGCTGCACCGGTCGACGCCGGCCAAGGCCCCGCGGCGGCAAGGCCAGCGCATCCCCGCGGGGCTGATCGGCCAGCAGCAGTGCCTTCAGCGACGGCCGCGCCGCTGCCTGCAGCCGGCGCCACTCTTCCACCGGCACCAGCACGGCGGCCTCGGCGCCCCGCCGGGTCACCAACTGCGGCCCATCGGCCAGACAGGCCTCGAGAAACTCGCTGAAACGCGCCTTCGCGTCTTGCACTGGCCAAGCTTGCATGTGGCGCCCCAAAATGACTAGTCAGCAGACTAGTTTAGCAAGCCGATGTCGGGCTCACAACCCCGGGATCACAACCCGAACGCCGGCCGCTGCGCCAGCGCCGCCCGCCAGCGCAGCAGGTTCGGGTGCTGGTCGCCCGGCTTGACCTTGACGATGCGGGCGAAGTCCACCGCCACCGCGGCCGTGATGTCGACGATGCTGAAGCGGTCGGTGGCCACGAAGTCGCGGCCGGCCAGGCGGCGCTCCAGCGTGTCCATGAACTGCTGCACCCGCTGCAGGCCACGCTCGGCCAGCGCAGGGATCTGCGGGTAGTCGTTCGGCCCCGGCAGCGCGCGGTTGGCCATGGCCGGCGTGCTGTTGCGGAAGGCATCGGCGATCGCCAGGTAGCCCTCGAACTCGACCTTCCAGTTCCAGCTGGCGATCTCGGCCTTCTCCAGCGGCGTGGTGCCCAGCAGCGGCGGATCGGGCCACCGCGCCTCCACATAGGCGGTGATCGCGGCGTTGTCGGTCAGCACGGCGCCGTCGTCGGTGCGCAGCGCAGGCACGGTGCAGTTCGGGTTGATGGCGCGGTAGGCGGCACCCAGCTGCTCGCCGCTGCGCAGGTCGATCTGCACCGTGTCGTGCGCCACGCCCTTCTCGGCCAGCAGGATGCGCGCGCGCCGCGGGCTGGGGGCGGTGCTGCAGTCATAAAGCGTGATGGTCATGGTCAGGCCTTGCCTTCGCCCAGCACGGCCTTGCTGTACAGCTTCTGCATGCCGCCCAGCCACTTGTCGTAGTTGGCCGTCTTGCCGCGCAGGTAGTCCAGCACCTCGGGGTGCGGCAGCACCAGGAAGGTCTCGTCGCGCAGCGCGTTGACCACGCACTCGGCCACCTGGGCGGGCTGCAGCATGCCGTCGACCTCGGCCGACCCGGCGCCGCCGGCCGTCATGGCCGTGGCCACGCCCTGCGGGCACAGGCACGCCACCCGCACGCCGCGCCGGCCATAGCCGATGCGCAGCCACTCGGCAAACGCCACCGACGCATGCTTGGTCACACCATAGGGCGCGGTCTCCACGATGTTCAGCAGGCCGGCGGCCGACGCGGTGACGACGAAGCCGCCTTCGCCGCGCGCCACCATCTCGGGCACCACGGCGCGCGCGGCCCACACATGGGCCATGCCGTGGATCTTCCACATGCGCTCCCAGACCGCGTCGTCCACCTCGAAGCCGCCGGTGCCGCCGCCGATGCCGGCGTTGGAGATGTAGATGTCGACCTGGCCGAAGCGCGCCCGCGTGGCGGCCACCATCGCCTGGATGTCGGCCTCGGTGCTGACGTCGCAGCGCACGGCCATCGCCCGGTTGCTGCCGTCGGCGTTGATCCTGGCGGCCACCTGCTCGGCCAGCGCCAGCTGCAGGTCGGCGACCACGATGCCGCGCGCGCCGTCGGCCGCAAAGCGTTCAGCCAGCCCGGCGCCAATGCCGCTGGCGCCGCCGGTGATGATGGCAACCTTGCCTTGGATGTCCATGGTGTGCTTTCAGTGGAGGGTGGTTCAGCGGCCGTTGAAGCTGGGCGCGCGCTTCTCGACGAAGGCCGCCGCAGCGCCCTTGTGGTCGTCGGTCTCGAAGGTGCGGATCATGTGCACCGCCTCGGCATCCAGCACGTCCGACAGGCTGCCGCGCAGGCCGGTGTTGAGGTTGCGCTTCATGTAGCCCACCGCCACCGTGGGCAGGGCCGCCAGTTCGGCGGCCCAGGCCGCCGCCGCGGCGGGCAGGTCGGCCGCCGGCACGGCGCGGTTGACCAGGCCGATGCGCGCGGCCTCGGTGCCCAGCACCACCTCGCCGGTGAAGTACATCTCGCGCGCCTTCGCGGCGCCGACCAGATGGTTCAGGAAGAAGCTGCCGCCGAAGTCGCCCGACAGGCCGATCTTCGAGAAGGCGGTGGTCAGCTTGGCGTTGTCGGCGCAGATGCGCAGGTCGCAGGCCAGGGCCAGCGACAGGCCGGCGCCGGCCGCCGGGCCCGGAATGACGGCCAGCGTGGGCTTGGGCATCTCGTGCAGCCAGCGCACCGCCTCCATGCGCATGCGCAGGTCGGTCACCTTGCTGTCGAACGACACGGTGACCGGCGCGCCGGCGGCGTTGCGGGCGAAGCCCTTCA